>JALSMD010000115.1 GCA_026987855.1 Candidatus Falkowiibacteriota bacterium
CCGATTTACATAATCTTTGTAACCAACCAAAATTATTCCAACTTTTTTCATACTTTATAAATAAATTAAGTTTTTGTCTTAGATTCTATTTTAAATATGTCTCCTAACAACCAACTTATAAAAAATCCGATTGGCCAAGCAATATATAAAAGCCAATATTGCCAAGAAGGTTGCCATTTTTGAAAATATTTAAGCATAGAATCACGGAAGTATCTTTGAGTTTTACCTCTTTTAACTTGCGAAAAGCTTTTGCCAATATAATCAACACATTGTGCTATGGGTGTATACATTACCTTCCAACCAGCATTTTTAGCCCGACGACAATAATCAACCTCTTCAAACCAGATAAAATAACGCTCGTCAAGACCGCCCAACTCTTTAATTGTCTTTTGTCTTATCATAAAAAAAGAACCACGAATAGAATCTACTTCTGCTTCTTTTGTATAATCAAAATCGCGAGCTAAATATTTGTCTAAAATTCTCGGAAATAAGTGTGGTAATTTTAATGTAATTGCTAACTGGTCTTTAAAACTGGGAAAACGCCTTACATGCGGTATTGTTTCACCATTTTCTTTAATTAAATGGCACCCAGCGATCCCTACTTTTATATTTTTATCCATCCAAGCAACCATTTTTTCCAATGTTCCTTCACAAACACGCATATCAGGGTTAAGAAGTAAAACATATCTCCCTTTTGTCATAACTAGAGCTTGATTAACAGCTCGTGAAAAACCAGCATTATAATTATTAATAATTAAATTAATCTGAGGAAACTCTCTAGAAACCATTCTTACTGTGTCGTCTTTTGAGTAATTATCAACTACAAAAATTTCAAATTTAATATTTTTAGTATTATTATAAATAGATTTTAAATTTCTTCTTAATAAATCACATACATTCCAGGAAACAATAACAATTGATAAATCCATATATTTATCTTTATAATACCTTTATAAATAGTAGATTAATCATCTAATATTTTTTCAAGATGCACTTTAATGTTTACTCTTTTTTTAATTTGTTCCTTTCTTTTTCTTATTTTGTCCCTTAATTTAAATAATGTCCACCATTGTTTTAATAAATATGGCTCAAATAATACAATATATATCAAAGTCTTAATTTCATACCATAAAATTTTTAATTTTATATTAAGAGGATATTCCTCTCCCAATATTTTTTGTAAAATAATATGATGGTTAAGCCATGACCATTCCTTATACTTTCTTTTTCTTTTAAGGCGACTTTTAATAATTCCAAAAATTCCTCTGCCTGGATTTTGAACGCTTCTATCATGATAAACTACAGCATTGGGGGTATAAATACACTTATATCCCGCTAATTGTAAACGATAAGCAATATCTACATCCTCTTTATACATAAACATTAGTTCATCAAAATATTCTTTTGCGCCGTCTTCATTAATAAAGGCAATATCTTCTAGAGCAGAAATTTTATACATAGCTAGAGCCCCCGAAGCTCCAAAAACTTCTTCTTCTTTATCATGTTGACCATAGTCAATACTACCATGACCTCTATCAATAAAACAATGTTCGCGAGTAATCATAATACCGGTTGAATCAAGAAAATTTGTTTTGCCTTTGGTTTCGCTATCCCTACTTTTAAAATCCCATCTTTTAATTTTGCCAGTAACAGAAGCAATTTGTGGTGATTTTATAATAGCGTTAACTAACTCTGAAATTACATTTGGTTCATATATTATATCTACATTAGTGGCTAAAAAATAATCAGCTCCTAATTCAATTGCTTTTTTGATAAGCAAATTATTAGCTCGGGCAAATCCTAGATTTTCCCCTGTTTGAATAATATGGGCTTTAGGCAATTCTTTTTTTATGTATTCTATACTTTTATTTTTAATGTCTTTGCTATTGTCTATAAATACAAATTCAACATTTTGATAATCCTGCTTTTTTAAACTATTAACAAAATAAGGCAAATATTTAAATAAAGAATAGTCTTCACTTTCAAATAATATTGCTCCTACCACTACCTTAGGAGAATTTTTTTGTTCAAATTTAAATGATTCAATTGGACGTTCTCGTTTTTTAAGTTCGTAAGCTGCTTCCACTAAACTATCGTGCGTTCCAGTGTCAAACCAAAAACCCTTAACAAAAGCAGCTTGCATTTGTCCTTTTTTAACATAAATATTATTCAAATCAGTGATTTCTAATTCTCCTCGTGCTGATGGCTTTAAAGTTTTTATATATTCAAAAGCTTTTGAATCATAAATATAAACTCCAATAGAAGCCCAATTACTTTTGGGGTTTTCTGGTTTTTCTTCAATATTAATAACTTTATCACCATCTAATTCAGCAATACCAAACCTATGCGGATCAGGAACTTGTTTTAAAAATATTTTAGCCCCTTCTTTAAAAGTTTGCGCATCTTTAATAATATTATCTTCTAAAATATTGTCGCCCAATATTACAACAAAATTATCGTCACCAACAAAATCTTTAGCCAGTCCCACGGCATAAGCTAAACCACCGGCATAATCTTGAATTTTAAAAGTAAAATTAGCATTAAAATCTTTACCTGACCCTAATAATTTAGCAAAATCGCCAGCATGGTCCTTGCTAGGCATAATTAAAATATCAGTAATACCAGCCCTAAGCAATGTTTGAATTGGATAATAAATCATTGGCTGGTTATATACAGGCAATAAATGTTTGTTTGTTACTTTTGTGTTTGGATAAAGGCGAGTCCCGCTGCCGCCAGCCAAAATAACACCTTTCATATTTTTGTTAGTCTTACAAATTTAAAAAATATCAGAGATTACCAATTTCATTTATCTAATGTTTAAATATTCTTTTAATGCCTCTCTCCAGTTTCTCAATTTTTTAAATTTAGTATTTAGAAGAATAGAATAAAGCGGTCGTTTTGCTGGACGAGGAAAATGTTCAGGAGATACAGGTTTAATTTTTATATCTTTTTCTAGCATTTTAAATAGCTCGCAAGCCGCCTCATACCAAGTGCAAGCGCCTTCATTAATTAAATGATAAATGCCATAACCGTACCTCTCCTCTATCAACTCAAGCGTAGCATGAGCTAAATCTGACGTATAAGTAAACGAGCTTATTTCTGCGTCTACTACCTCTAACTCTCTTCTATTTACAGCTAAATTTACCATTAAATCAAAAAAACTTGGTTTGGCAGCAGGACTTTTACCGGGTGGTCCAAATAACTTTGAGGTTCTAATTAAGTACCACTTTAAACCTTTGCCACTTGAAGAGATTATTTCTTTTTCACCAGCTAATTTTGTTTCACCGTATTTATTTATTGGAGATGGTTTATCATCCTCAGAATATCCTTCTTGTTTATCTCCGGCAAAAACATAATCAGTAGAATAATGTACTAATATAGCATTTACTTTTAAGGCTGCTTCAACTAAAAAACCAACTGCTTCTCCGTTTATCTTATAAGCTAATTCAAACTCTTTTTCATCTTCTTCACATTTATCTACTGCATTATAAGCAGCTGCATTAATAATGATTCCTGGTTTAATATCATTTATTTTTTTTGTTATGAGTTCTTTGTCGGTAATATCAATTTCTTTCCTATCCCAAGCTATTACCTCATAATTATTATTTTTAAAAATCTTTACTAATTGAACACCTAAATTACCGCGCGCGCCTAAAATTAAAATAGTTTTCATAAAAATCTATTTATTGGTTAAATCTATATTAAAACACAATTGATATAAACTTTTTAAGCTGTGTATTTTTTATTTTAACAAAAAAACATCATTTGTCAAAATAAAAAAATAAAGTAGAGGCGTATACCTCTTTTAACAGTTTAATATCTAAAATTTTTCTACTTAAACCTGTTTTTTTATCTCACTTTTCTTTATTTAGTTAATATTTTATTTTTGTAAGTTTTAAAGAATCAAAAACACTTTTTAAATTTCCATTCCTCTCAGGGCCCTAATTCTTTCTTCTATGGGCGGGTGAGTCATAAAAGCTTTTTGCCAAAAGGAAACCTTTTTACGAGTATCGCTTTTAAATGGAGAGGCGATATAAAGATGAGCCGTAGCTCTATTAGCTACTTTCAACGGTTCATTATCGTAAGCAATTTTTTCTAAAGCACGTGCTAATCCTTCTGGGTATCGGGTTAAGAGGGCGCCGTTGGCATCTGCTAGAAACTCTCTTTTGCGTGAAATAGCAAATTGCATTAAATAAGCAAAAAATGGCGCTAAAATTGATAATATTATTGCAAAAATAAAGAGAATAAGTTTAAATTGACTATTTTCTCTATCATCACCTCTTCTACCCCAAAAAATCCAATGTCTAAACCAATCAGCTAACAAAACTACAATACCTACTAACACCGTTACTAGAGTAGCCAAGAGAATATCGCGATTACCAATGTGCGAAAGTTCATGAGCAATTACTCCTTCTAATTCACTACGATCTAATTTTTGTAAAAGTCCTTTTGTTATTGCAATAACAGCGTGTTCAGGATCACGGCCGGTAGCAAAGGCATTGGGAGCAGTATCATCAATAATATAAATTTTTGGAACAGGGAGTCCAGCAGTAATACATAAGTTTTCTACAATTCTATACAATTCTTTATTATCTTCGAATTTTACTTCATGCGCATTACTCATAGCTAAAACCAGCTTATCGCTCCACCAATAACTAGTAAACGCTCCTACTATACTAAAAATTACAGCAAAATATAAAATACTATTATTTTCAAAAACAACACTAAAAACATAAGCTACCAACATTACAAAGACTAGGAAGCTTAGTATAAGCAAAAAACTCTTTTTTTTGTTTGAATCAACTAAGGTATATAATGTTGGCATAAAAATATTATAATAACTATTTTTATTTTTTTAAATTTAAACACACTTGAATAAATTCTACAAATAAAGGATGTGGGTCAAGTGGCCTTGAAATATATTCTGGATGAAACTGGGTGCCTATATAAAAGGGATGGTTGGTTATCTCAATAGCTTCTACAATTTTGCCATCAGGAGAAGTTCCACAAATACATAAACCTTTTTCCTCTAAAACTTGGCGAAACTTATTGTTAAATTCATATCTATGACGGTGACGTTCAGAAACTATTAAGTTTTTACCTTTAAATTTTTTGCGATAAGCTTTTTCCAAGTGGGTACTAGGAATAATTTTACATGGCCATCCTCCTAAACGAATTGTCCCCCCATATTGTTTTTTAGCAATCAACTTTTTTTGTTCCTCCATAATATGAATAACAGGATAAGGAGTTTTGGGATTAATTTCTTCGCTATTAGCATTAACAAGGCCACAAACATTACGCGCAAATTCAATCACAGCCATTTGCATACCATAACAAAGACCAAAATAAGGCACATTATTTTCGCGACAATATTGAATTGTTTTTATCTTACCTTCACTACCGCGCGATCCCCAACCTTGCGGCACAATAATTCCATCAAACTCCTGCAAACTATTTGTGCCATTTTTCTCAACATCACTTGTGTTTATCCAATGTAAGTTTGGCTTGCACTTATTGACAATACAAGCATGTTTAATAGCCTCAATAACAGAAATATAAGAGTCAGCTAAACAAAAATCGCCAGTAGCAAAATATTTACCAACAATACCAATGTTTACTTCTTTTTTTACGTTTTTCATTGTATTAACCATTCGGCGCCATTCTCTTAGATCACCTTTTCTTTTTCTTAAATTAAATTTTTTTAAAATTCTTTCTCCTAATCTATCTTTTTCAAAATTAAGTGGTACTTCATAAATTGATTCTATGTCTGGAGCAGAAATAACATCTTCTTTGTTAAGATTGCAATTTAGAGCAATTTTTTCTCTTCTTGGTTCGTCAATATTCACCCGTGAACGAGCAATTACAAAATCAGGTTGAATACCAGCCGAATTTAATGTTCTGATAGCATGTTGTGTTGGTTTAGTCTTCATTTCACCAATCTTTGATGGAATTGGTAAATAACTAACCATTACGAATAACACGTCTTTAGGATTTCTAAACTTCATCATTCTAGCCGCTTCTAAAAATAATAAATTTTGATATTCTCCAACAGTTCCCCCTATTTCTACAATCATTATTTCAGCCTTAGTTTTTTTGGCAGCCATCTTTATTCTATCTATAACTTCTAAAGGGATATGTGGAACTACTTCTACGCATTTACCATCATATTCAAGATTTCTTTCTTTTTGAATAACACTCAAATAAACACGGCCAGTAGTCATATAATTCTCTCTATAGATATTTTTGTTTAAAAATCTTTCATAGTTTCCGATATCTTGATCAGTTTCATCACCATCTTCAGTAACAAAGACTTCTCCGTGCTCAACTGGGTTCATAGTGCCAGCATCCACATTTATATATGGATCAATTTTGATAGCACTCACATTATAACCATAAGATTGTAAAATACATCCAATAGAAGCAGTAGTAATGCCCTTACCTACTCCTGACATTACTCCGCCTACTACAAAAATATACTTTATATTTTTTGTTTTAGGCATAGGGATTATGTTAATTTTTAAATTTTATTCTATTGTTTTTTTAATTGATTTTCTTTTTGTGTTTTTGAATTTAAAATTTCTACTGCTTTGTCGAGTTGAGGATCCTTGTCGGCATTAAAATCGTCTAAAGTAAGGTCTACCTCCACATCCGGTGTAATCCCTTTTTCGCTTATACAATTTCCCTTTGGAGTTAACCATTTAGCTATGGTAATTTTTAAAGAAGATCCATCATTAAAGCCATCTAATATTTGTACAGAACCTTTTCCAAATGTCTTTTTGCCAACAATAATTGCCTTTTCATAATCTTGTAAAGCGCCGGCAACAATTTCAGAGGCAGAAGCACTGCCTTCATTTACTAAGATAACTGTTGGGAAGTGCTTTAATCTAGCACGACCACGTGCTAAATATTCATTCTTTTTGCCATCACCAAATTCTTCTGTTACAATTACTCCATCTTCTATCCATTCGCTTGCTACTTCAATAGCTGTATCTAGAAAACCGCCAGGATTGTTGCGTAAATCAAGAATAATTCCTTTCGGATTTGTATCTACTATTTCTCTCACTGCTTTATTGAAAAGCTCTTCTGTATCAGTATTAAAATTAGTAATTTTAACAACAAATATGTTGTCATCTCTTAAATTTGTATAAACGCTGCTTATTTTTATTGTTCCTCTGGTTATGGTAATATCTTTTGTTTTGTCCAGATTTTCTCTATAAATCGTTAGAGTAACTTGTGTTCCTTTTGGTCCTCTAATTTTATTTACAGCTTCATCAATAGTAATGCCAGTAGTTGATTCTCCATCTATCGCCAATACTTTATCTCCTGCCATTAAACCAGCTTTCTCTGCTGGCATCCCTGACAAAGGAGCAATAATTGTTAAAATATCATTTTTAATGCCAATCTTTGCGCCTATACCTTCAAAAGTGCCTGCTAGATCATCTTCAAATTCCTTAGAAACTCTCGGATCCATAAAAACTGTGTATGGATCACCCACAGACGCAACTAAACCTTTAATAGCGCCATAAAACATTTTTTTCTCATTAATTTTATCTTTATCTACATATTTTTTTTCTAAATCATCCCATACTTCCCAAAATAAATTAAAATCAACATCTTGCGATAATTTTCCATTAGGGGCTTGACTATATTTTCCCAATACCTTGCCAACATACACTACTTCTTTTTGGGCTAACTCTTTTACTACTTCATTTTTTTGGGCAAATCCCATACCGGCACTAAAAGATAAACCAACTAACAATAATAAAGCAATAAATTTAGTAATTGTTTTTAAGATATTTCTTTTTCTTTTCTTATTAAACAACATAACAAAAACAAATCATTAAAAAATAAAAACTTTTCTATCCCTATTTTATCATATTCAAAATTTAATGACAAACAATTGTATTATCTTTA
>JALSMD010000116.1 GCA_026987855.1 Candidatus Falkowiibacteriota bacterium
TAATACCTTTAAAAAAAATAATATCTCTAAATTAGAAAATAACAAACAAGAACAAGAGCCAAAGGAAATTGAAGCAAAAAAAATTATTGCGCACATAGAAGAAAAGCCACAGCAAAACAGTGAGGAAGATAATTTAAAATTTAAAGCTGCTTCTTTTGCGGAAAGATTTGGCAGCTTTTCCAATCAATCCAATTTTCAGAATATTATTGATTTAAAGTTTTTTATGAGTGATAATATGAAAAGATGGGCTAATAGTTATGTTACTGAATTAAGGCAGAAACATTTAGATCGTTCAGAATTTTATAATATCATAACAAAAGCCATAACAGAGGAAATAAAAGAGCTTGATTTAGAAAAAGGAACGGCTGTTGTTTTAGTGCATACTATTAGAAATGAAAATAAGGGCAATCAAACTAGTCGTTTTAATCAAGACATTATTATTAAATTTATTAAAGAAAAGGGGGCGTGGAAAGTTGATAGCGCCCATTGGCAATAATAATAAAAATAAATTTATGAAATTATTTTCAAATAATAAAAATACATTATTAGTAGGAGCTGCTTTATTGTCTTTTTTTGCGATTGGTATTCTATATTTTGTTTCTGTTGTTTATGATGTAAATAATAGAATCAGGAAAGAGTCTCAAAAAAATTTAGTAAGACGCGTATATCTAAATAAGAATTATAGTGATTCTGACCCTTTTATTACAAAAAATCCTTCTCTAGAGGACATGTTGACTGGTCCTATAATTTCAGAATTAGATCCAATTTTAGGCAACAGCGATGCGCCTGTCTCAATTGTAGAGTTTGCTGATTATACTTGTTATTTTTGTTATCAAGAAGAACAATTATTAAAGAAAATTATAAAGGATTATAAAGATAGGGTGAATTTAGTTTGGAAAGATTATCCAGAAGGAGAAATAAATTCAATTTCTTGGCAGGCGGCAATTGCGGCTCGTTGCGCTGGGGAACAGGGGAAATTTTGGGAATATCACAGCAAGTTATTTGAGAATTATAAAAATTTAAGCAACGATCTATTCAAGAAGATTGCTAATCAGTTAAACTTAAACATAAAAGAATTTGAATCCTGTCAAAAAAGCGAAAAGATTATTAGCCTAATAAAAGACAATATAGATGAAGCTAATGCCTTAGATATTGAAGGCATTCCTTTTATTTATATTAATGATCAGGAGGTAATGGGATATATGGGTGAAGAGGACTTAAAAAAGATTATTGATTTAGAATTAAATCGTTAAAAACAATAATATGAGCAGTAATTTGATGGACAAAATTGTATCTTTATGTAAAAGACGTGGTTTTGTTTTTCCTTCGTCAGAAATTTATGGAGGTTTTGCTTCTATTTATGATTTTGGACCATACGGTGTAGAGTTGGCTAATAATATAAAAAAGGCTTGGTGGCAATATATGGTTCAGGAACGAGAAGATATTGTCGGACTAGATTCCGCTATTTTTATGCATCCTAAAATTTGGGAGGCTAGCGGCCATGTAGCTGGCTTTTCCGACCCCCTAGTAGAATGTAAAAAGTGCCATGCCCGTTTACGCGCTGATCATTTACTTGAAGATATTGGTGTCTTTGCTGACGAGAAAATGGGAGAAGAAGAGATTAATAAAATATTTGATGAACATAAAAATAAAGCAAAATGTCCTCATTGTGGCCAACAAGATTTTACGCCTATTCGTAAATTTAATCTCTTGGTTAAATCTAATTTAGGAAATTTTACAGATGATTGGAACAAAGAACCCTGTTATTTACGAGGGGAAACATGTCAAGGTATTTATGTTAATTATAAAAATGTTTTGAATAGCACTCGCGTTAAGATCCCTTTTGGCATAGCTCAAATTGGCAAAGCATTTCGCAATGAAATAACGGCTCGTCAATTTATTTTTAGAACAAGAGAGTTTGAGCAAATGGAAATGCAGTATTTTACTCATCCAAATGAGGAAATGAAAGAGTACGAAAAATTGAAGAATTTTCGTTGGCAATATTATATTGAAAGATTAGGCTTAAAAAAAGAGAATTTGCGCTGGTCTAAACATGAAAATTTGGTTTTTTATGCGAAAGAGGCTTATGATATTGAATACAGGTTCCCCTTTGGGTTTAAGGAATTAGAAGGAGTTCATGCGCGTAGCAATTATGACTTAACACAACACGCAAAGTTTTCTGGAGAAGATTTAAGTTATCGTGACCCTAAAACAGGAGAGAAATATATTCCCCACATTATTGAGTCTTCGGTAGGAGTTGGTCGTACTTTTTTAGCAATTATTACTGATGCTTATACTGAAGAAGAAGTGAACGGGGAGACAAGAGTAGTCTTGAAAATAAAAAAAGACTTATCACCAATTAAAGTGGCTGTTTTCCCTTTGTTAAAGAATAAACCAGCTTTAGTTGATAAGGCACGTGAAATTTTTAATGACCTAAAAGGCGATTTTATGTGTGAATTTGATGATAATGGCAATATTGGAAAACGTTATCGTCGCCAAGATGAAATTGGCACACCATTTTGTGTTACAGTTGATTTTGATACCATTGAAAAAGATAACACAGTAACTGTGCGTGATCGCGATACAATGGAACAAGAAAGAGTCTTAATGGGTGATCTCAAGCAGTATTTAAAGGAAAAATTAGCTTAAACAAATGAAATTTATTTTTTTAAATAATAAATTAGAATTAAATAAATTAGCTAGCCAAGGAGAATATAGTCAATTTTTACAATCATGGGAATGGGGAGATTTTCAAGAGAGTTTAGGACATAAGGTTTGGCGTGTAGGCCTGAAAGAAGGAGATAAGATATTGGCGGCGGCCACTTTTATTAAAAAGCCACTTATAAAAAATTTGGCTTATTTTTATTGTCCGCGCGGTCCTGTGGGACAAATTGATAACTTTAAAAACTTAAAAATTTTATTAGATTATATAAATAAAATAGCTAAAGAAGAGTCTGCTATATTTTTTCGTTTTGAACCTTTGTATTTATCACACAAAGATTTATTTATTAAGACATTTGATGTTCAACCCAGTAAGACTATAATTTTAATTTTAGACAAGAGTAAAGAAGAATTATTAGCTCAGATGCACCCTAAAACTCGTTATAATATTCGTCTGTCTTTAAGGCGTGGCGTTAGAGTAAGAGAAGGTGACAAGAATGATTTTGATGTCTTTTGGCAATTAATGCTTGAAACTGGTAAAAGAGATAAATTTCGTTTACATACGCGTGATTATTACCAAAAATTATTTAGCTTTTTTTCCAATAACTTTGATTCCTGTTTAGATATTAAATTTTTGTTTGCGAGCTTTAAAAAAGAAATTTTAGCTGCCGGAATTTTTGTTTTTTTTGGCAATATGGCTGTTTATGTGCATGGTGCGTCTTCTAGTAGACTACGCAATCTTATGCCCACTTATGCCATGCAGTGGAAGGCCATTAAATTAGCAAAAAAGCAAGGTAAAAGATATTATGATTTTTATGGTATAGATGAAACAAAGTGGCCGGGAGTCACGCGTTTTAAAAAGGGATTTGGCGGGCAAATAGTTCAATATCCCGGAACATTTGACTATGTATTTAATAAGGTTTATTATAAGATATATTTATTAGCCAGAAAAGTTAGAAGAAGTTTTTAATTTGTAGACAGAAGTAATATTATAATAATATAAATAAATACTAATATAGTAAATTGTTAGGCAGTTGTGATTTACGAATTGGTATTTATTTGTAAATTGATTCACACATAAACAATCTAATTTTATGCCTACAAGAAAGATGATTTTAATTTTTTTAGGGCCCCCGGCATCGGGAAAAGGAACACAAGCCGAGATTTTAGGTAAAAATTTAGACATCCCTGTTATTTCCATGGGTGAATTGTTGCGATACGAATGTAATCATCATAGTAAAATAGGAGAAAAAATAAAAGAATATTTAAAAAAGGGAGAATTAGTGCCAGATGATATTGTTCAGAATATTTTATTAAGAAGATTAGAAAAAAAAGATACAAAAAAAGGTTTTATTTTAGATGGCTTTCCGCGTCGGATAAAACAGGTTCATTATCTAGAAAACATTAAAAAAATTTTTTTGTCTTCCTCTGATCTTTTAATAGTCTTCTATATTAAAGTTAGTGATCAAGAGGCAAAAGCAAGAGTAATAGATAGAAGAGTCTGTGAGTGTGGAGCAGCCTATCACTTAAAATATAATCCACCCAAAAGAAGAGGTATTTGTGATGTATGCGGAAAAAAAATATATAGACGTTCAGATGACGACCCAAAAGTTGTTAGCAAAAGATTAAGGGACTTTCACCGACGTATCAAACCTATTGTTGACTATTTTTCTCGTCAAGGAGTTTTAGTTGAAATAGACGGAGAAAAGAAAATAGAAGAAGTACAAGAAGAGTTAAAAAACAGGCTTAATGAAATTTTAAATTCCGCATAAATTAAACAACAAATTATAATTTAAAGCCCATGATCCATGATAATACGGGTTAGATTAAGATTTTTATTGTGATTTTTCGTTTTTATTATGTTATATTAATGATTATTTTAATATATGATTATAATAAAGAATGATAGAGAGATTGAATTAATTGCCCGAGGAGGAAAAATTTTAGCTAATATTTTGGATGAATTAGAAAAAGCAATTAAGCCAGGCACCAGCACTTTATATTTAGAAAATTTAGCTGTTAGGTTAATTAAAGAAGCAGGAGGGAGACCATCTTTTCTTGGTTATCGTTCTAGTGTAAACGAAAGGCCCTTTCCTACTGCTTTGTGTACCTCTATCAATGATGAAGTGGTGCATGCTCCAGCTATCCCCCCCAGAATTTTAAAAGAAGGAGATATTATTGGTATTGATATTGGTATGGAATATCCGTTGAGACAATACAAGAAGCCAGATTGGCCGTTAAATCCACATTCAAAAGAGGGGGGATATTTTACTGATATGGCTAGAACAGTAGCTGTAGGAAAAATTAGCAACGATTTAAAAAAATTAATACAAGTTACAAAAAAATCTTTAGATTTAGCTATTAAGATTATTAGACCCAATATTAGTTTGAGGGAAATAGGCCGTGTAATTCAAGGTTATGTTGAAAAAAATGGTTTTGCTGTTGTCCGTGATTTAGTTGGTCATGGTGTGGGTGTTAAAGTGCATGAGGACCCTCAAATTCCAAATTATTTTATTCCTGATAAAAGTTATGATATTAAATTAAAACCAGGAATGGTAATTGCTGTTGAGCCAATGGTTAATATGGGGGATTGGCGCGTTAAATTTGAAGCAGATCGTTTTGCTATAAAAACCATTGATGGAAAACCAAGTGCACACTTTGAACATACTATTGCTGTAACCAAAGATGGATGTTTGGTGCTCACAAAATAAATTATAATTAAGATGGTTTTACCTCAATCTTTTTATCAACAAAAAACATTAAAAATAGCCCAAAGTTTATTGGGCTGTTTTTTGGTGCGCAAAATGGGTAAAAAAATTATTAAAGCGATGATTGTAGAGACAGAAGCATATAATGGTCCTTATGACAAAGCTAGCCATGCTAGCATTGGCTTAACTCAAAGAAATAAACCTATGTTTCTGCCAGGAGGTTTTATTTATGTTTATTTAACTTATGGCATGCATTATATGTTCAATATAGTTACTGAAAAAGAGGGGTATCCAGCCGCTGTTTTGATTAGAGCAGTTGAACCAGTTGAATATAATTTTGATATCAGAGACTTGAAATTTAATGGTCCTGCTCGTTTGACAAAATCCTTGAAGATAGGGAAAAATTTTAATGCCTTGCCAATTTTTATTAAGAAACATAATTTATGGTTAGAGAAAAAAAGATTAAAAGATTTTAAAATTGTGCGAGCAGAACGTATAGGCATTGATTATGCTGGCGAGCCGTATAAAAGCAAAAAATGGCGTTTTTATATTAAAGGCAACAAATTTGTCTCTAAATATTAATCATCCTTTTGCTAGCACAAATCCCCAAATTTTTTTAGCTCCTGCCCTCTTTAAGACAAAGGCGCACTCATTGAGTGTAGACCCAGTAGTAATAACATCATCAACCAAAATAATGTTTTTGTTAATTTTTGCTCCTTGCCATTGAAAGCATTGTTTGATATTGTTCGTCCTTTTGTTTAGGGGCAGTTTTGCTTGAGGGGCTTTTCTTTTTTTTCTTATTAAATTAGTATTAAGGGGGAGCTTAAAGTATTTAGCTATTTTGTTTGCTAATAATTCTGATTGGTTGAATCCACGCCACCTTAAACGTTGTGGGTGAAGTGGGACAGGGACGACAATTGATTTAGAAAATATATGTTTTGGGATGTTTTTAGTCTCTTTTTGGTATTCAAAAAAATAGATGATAAATCTTTCTAAGATATCAATATTACTTTGGATAAAATGATATTTTAAAGTTTTAATTAAGGAAGACAAAATCAGATTTTTATAGTTGCCAGCAATTAAAATGCCATCTAGGTGATATTTGTTGCGGCATATAGCACAGAGAGACCCTTTAACACCGCCTTTATTACAAAAGAAACATATTTGCTTTTCATTGATCTTTAATTTATAAAAACAAGAATTACATAACATTGAACCTTCTTGACCACAAGCAAGGCAATATTTAGGAAAAAGAATATCAAAGATAAAATCACGTCCTTTTTGGACATGATTTAATATTTTGTTAATTTCCATTATTTTAACTTAATACTTAATAGTCGTTGAGTATTTCCATCAGTAAAGTATAAATATTGCTCGTCTTCAGAGACCATTAAGTTTGACATTGTAAAATTTCCATCTGGAATAGCAACCAGTTTTTTTGTTCCAGTTTGAATATTTATTTTATACAATTTGTCTTTTACGCCTTTAGATAATTCTGGAAAAAGTCCAGCTCCCTCTGGTAAATTTTCAGGAACAGCACAATATAATTCATAATCGTTAGCAAAAGTACATTTATCTGCCCAAGTTTCTATTTTTAAATTTTTTCTCCCGGATCCTATTTGGTCGCCTTGAGCGTTTACTATCCATAGACTTGGTTTCATGTTATTGTCGCTAGAGTAAACACTATAAAGCAATTTGTCTCCCTTCGGAGACCATTTTGATCTAAAATCGCGCCCTTCTATTATAGTAGATTTAAAATTTTCTCCATTTAATCCAATAAAATATACTCTTTGTCTGTTAAAATCAATTCCTTCTGTTTTCATAGCAATAATTTGGTTATTGGGAGACCAAGAAGTATATACTTTATCACTATATATTCCTAACGGTTCAATTGGTTTTGCCTTAGAACCATCTTCATTAGCTATTGCCAGCCATCTGTTATCAGGATCTAGTCCCATATTTTTCAAAACAATTTGATTGCCATTCGGAGAAAAATCAAAGTCTTCCCAATGTTTTGGCAGGCTTATTTGCTTCTGAGTTTCAAAATCATAAAGTATATTTGCCCCATCAGGATATTCAATAATAGCCTTGTTTTTAGCAGGAGACCAGGTAACATTTTGTACATTATAGAAAATCTTATCGCTTAAAGGTACTATTTCCCCTTGTGCTGTAAGGCGATAGAATTTACCGTCATCTTTATTATAAAATTGAATGCTTTTTCCGTCTTTGCTTATTGTCGGTTTAAAGGTTGCTTCTTTGTTTAATACCTTTGTTTGTGTAAGCCCTCCTTGCGCCACAGGACTAGCTTTTGGCAAAAATTGTTTTGCTATTTTAGTTTGGATCTTTCCTTCTTTATTTATGGTGATATTTTTTTCTTGAGCAGAAGGCAAATATCCTTGCTTGCCAGATTCTTGCTTTAAAGAAGAATCAGAAGTTTGTGTAGGAGTCGGGATAGCAGG
>JALSMD010000117.1 GCA_026987855.1 Candidatus Falkowiibacteriota bacterium
GAAACAATATAACATAAATGTCAAACCTTTAAATTTTGATACCATGATTGCTTCTTATCTGCTCAATCCGGGTATCCGTCAACATAACTTAGACACACTTACATTTAGTGAATTAGGATTTGAAAAAATAAGCAAAAAAGATTTGTTAGGACGCAATAAAATCGCCTTTAATGAATTAGACACAAGAAAACTTTCCATTTATTCTTGTGAGGACGCTGATTTTACTCAACGCTTAACAAAAAAATTGGAGACTAAATTAAAAAAACAAAAATTGTATAAGCTATTTAAAGAAATAGAAATGCCTCTAATTAAAGTATTAGCGCAAATGGAAGACAACGGAATAAAACTTGATAAAGCATTTTTAAAAAAATTAAGCAATGAAACAAAAAATAAGCTTCAAAAACTACAAAAAGAAATTTGGGAAATAGCTGGAGAAATTTTTAATATAAATTCTACCCAACAGCTAAAAAGCATTTTATTCAAAAAATTAAAAATTTCTACAGAAGGAATTAGTAAAACAAAAACTGGTTTTTCCACCGCGGCTGGAGAGTTGGAAAAATTAAAAAATAAACATAAAATTATTAGTCTCATACAAGAATATCGTGAACTTAATAAATTATTAACAACTTACATAGAGGCTTTGCCCAAAATGATAAATAAGCAAACAGGGCGTATTCATACTAGCTTCAACCAAACAGTGACAGCTACGGGCAGGCTTTCATCTACTGACCCAAACTTACAAAACATACCAGTACGCACTCCTTTGGGCAAAAAAATTCGCCGCGCTTTTGTTGCTTCTGAAAATAAAGTCTTGCTCAGTCTTGACTATTCTCAAATTGAATTAAGGCTTGCTGCTCACATGTCCGGAGATAAAAAAATGATTAAAGCTTTTAAAGAAGGGGAGGATATCCATGCTTCAACAGCCGCAGAAATCTATGGAATAAAACTAGATGAAGTAACCCCTCAAATGCGACGCGAGGCTAAGGCCATTAATTTTGGCATCTTATATGGCCAAGGGCCAAGAGGCTTAGCTCAAACTGCTGGCATTCCGTATGAACAAGCCAAAAATTTTATTGATGAGTATTTTGCTGCTTTTCCAGAAATTGAAAAATTTATTAAAAAAACGATTGAAAAAGCAAGAAAAAAAGGTTATACAGAAACTCTTTTTGGTCGTCGTCGCTATCTGCCAGAAATAAATTCTTCAGTTATTCAGGTAAAAAAAGCTGCTGAACGTATGGCGATAAATACGCCATTACAAGGTTCGGCTGCTGATATTATTAAAATCGCGATGATACAAATACACAAATTTATACAAGAAAAATACAAAAATAATATTAAAATGCTTTTGCAGGTTCATGATGAATTAGTTTTTGAAGTAGAAGAAAAAATAGCACTAAATACAGCTAAACAAATTAAAGATATTATGGAAAGAGTTATAAAACTAAAAGTTCCTTTAATTGCTGATGCTAAAGTTGGCAAGAATTGGGAGGATATGAAAAAAATATTTTAAAACCAAGAATAAAATTATAAAGGTAGTTACTAACAATTTAAAGTAGATAATAGAAAACGATTTTTTGTTTTTGTTTTTGTTTAATTTTAATCTTTTATTACATTTTGAATTTTCGTATAAATATGTTATAATATAATAAATTACATATATAATAATTAATGTTTTGTATACGTTTAAAATAACGTTTACAAAAGGAGGATAAAAATATGAGTTTATATCGCAATATATTAAAACAAGCTTTAAGATCAACATGGCAAAACAAATATTTATGGATCTTTGGTTTGTTTGCCTCTATTTTGGGCACAGGAGGATCATATGAGATAGTTGTTAATGGCAATATAAATAACACTCTTTTAGAAATCAAAAAATTTATCATTGATGCTCAAATTTTTAACGGTAATTTTTTTACTAATTTAGCTAGATTAGCTATTACTGATCCTTTTTCATTTTTTTTAGTAATGTTTATATTAGTAATAGTTGCTACCCTATTTCTTCTTACTTTGTATGTTTCTATTGTTTCGCAAGCCGCTTTAGTAAATAATGTTGCTTTAATTTATAGTAACAAAAAGCATAATTTTCAAATCGGCCTAGAAAAAGGGAAGAAAAAGTTTCTGCCAGTGTTAAGTATAAATATTATTTTAAAGATAGTAATTTTTCTTGTTTTAATTATTATTAGTCTGCCTTTAACTTTTAATAATAGAGGTGAAATAACAATACTTCAAAGTACATATTATATTATTAGCTTTATCTTACTTATTCCAGTAGTTGTGATATTGTCTTTTATTTCCAAATATGCGATAGCGTATATTGTTATCAAGAAAAACAACGTTTCGCAATCTATCCAAAATGCTTGGAATTTATTTAAGAAAAACTGGCTTATAAGTCTTGAAATGGCTTTTATCCTCCTTTTAATTAACATTATTTTTAATTTTGTTTTGCTGTTAGTCATTTTAATATTAGCCATTCCTTTTCTCCTGCTCTTCTTTGCTTTTTATCTTTTAAAGTCTTTAATAGCAATTTGGGCAGTTATTTTTGTTGGTTTTATTTCATTGTTTTTTGTTATGTCTTTTGCGGCTGCTGTTCTATCTACCTTTCAAATAACTTCCTGGACATACCTATTTATTAAACTAATTAACGAAGGAGGGGTCAGCAAATTAATTAGAACTTTTAGCAAATAATTTAATTCAAATAATTGTTAATAATTAGCTCCAAGCTTATTCTAAATAAGCGCGGGGCTTTTTATAAATTGATAATAAAAATATGAGTAAAGACTTACAATCTATTGAGGATTTAATTGATGCTTCTCATGGAAAAATTACTGATGAAGAGAGCGCTCAAGCAAAATTTCTAAAAAAACAGGAAGAAATAAAAAGAAAAGAGACAGAAAGAATTGCAAAAAATAAGGCATCCGGTTTAGGCCTCCCTTATATCAATCTTGTTGGTTTTCCGATTAGTCCGGAAGCGCTTTCTTTAATAAAAGAGGAGGAAGCGAACAAGTTAAATGCCGTATGTTTCTTCTATGATGGACAAAATATTAGAGTTGCTACTACTAATCCAGATAACCCTCTTATTCAAGACCTACTCATCAAATTACAAGAAAAATATCATTGTAATGTTAGATTATATTTTGTCTCTCCTCTTAGCTTAGATTATGCCCTAAAACTTTATAAATCTTTACCAAAAGTTAAGAAAATAGACAGAAAAATAAATATTAATGAAGAAGATTTAAATAAATTTACAGCTGAGTTTTCTAGTTTTAATAAGTTACAAGAACAAATTGAAAAAGCTTCTGTGACTGATATTGTTACAATGATTTTGGCAGCTGCCATTAAGTCTGGTGCCTCTGATGTCCACATTGAAGCAGAGGAAAATGACATAAAAGTTCGTTATCGTATTGATGGCGTTTTACATGATGCGGCAATTATCAATAAAGAATTATGGAAAAAAATTATTTCCCGTATGAAAATTTTAGCACGAGTAAAAATCAATGTTGACGACAAACCGCAAGACGGACGCATTACTATTCAAACTAAAGAAGAAAGAATTGATATTAGAGTTTCGTTTTTGCCAACTAATTATGGGGAAAGTGTTGTCATGAGGCTTTTGCGTTCAAGTTCGGTGGGGCTAGCTTTTGAAGATTTAGGGATTCGTGGAAAAGCCTTTGAACAATTAAAACGAGAGGTGGAAAGGCCAAATGGAATGATTATTACTACTGGCCCTACTGGTTCTGGTAAAACTACCACCCTATATGCGATTTTAAAGAAGCTTAATAAACCTGAAACTAAAATTATTACTATTGAGGATCCAATTGAATATCAATTAGAAGGGATAAATCAATCTCAAACTAGCGAAAAATATACTTTTGCTCAGGGCTTGCGTTCTATTGTTAGGCAAGATCCTGATGTTATTATGGTTGGAGAAATTCGCGATTTAGAAACAGCTGAAATTGCTATTCAAGCTGCTCTTACCGGGCATCTAGTTCTATCAACAATCCACACTAATGATGCTGCTGGTACAGTGCCTCGCTTTTTATCAATGGGCGCTAAACCGTTTTTGCTGGCGCCAGCTCTCAACGCAATGATTGGACAAAGATTAGTAAGGAGAATATGTAAAGAATGTAAAGTAGAGGCTAAACTAGATGATGAAAAAATAAAAAGAGCCAAAAAAATACTATCTGCTCTTCCTCCAGAAGAAAAAGAAAAAATAGATTTTGACAATTTAAAATTTTATACTGGCAAGGGCTGTCCCGCCTGCCAAGAAATTGGCTATAAAGGAAGAATTGGTATTTATGAGATAATGACTATGAACGAGGAAATTGAAAAATTAATTTTAAGTGGCAATGCAAGCGAATATGATATGCGCAATGCCGCTATTAGAAACGGTATGGTAACTATGGTACAAGACGGGCTTCTAAAAGCCTTAGATGGCATTACTTCGGTTGATGAGGTATTTAGAGTGGCGGAGGAAAAATAAAATATATAACTTCGCTATATTCACAATTTATAATTCAATAAACCAATTTTTGTTTACAGGTATCAAAAAAGCCCTATATTATCCACTAATAGCTAGACAAACATAAAACATAAATAGTAAAATTATAAAAACTATCTAAACGTAATTTAACTCTAATTAAAATTACCGAGGAAATGACTATTAGTTATTAAAAACTAGCAAACAAAAAAATAGCTTTGAAATATCACCAAATTTTTCTTTAAAAGATAAAATAAATATTTAATCTTTCTTAAATTAAAAATTTTAAAAACATGATTAACAAAACATTTATCAAAAAATTAAAAAAAGATTTTTATGAACATGAAAATGAAAGAAGACAGATTATTAGTTTGTCTAACACCGTTCTTCATAGTTCTAAAAGATCAATTTTTGCCTTGCATCGTGGTGATTTTAAAAAAGCCCAAGAAACAATTCAAGAAGTAGAAAAAATATTAAAAAAATTAGAAAAACAATTTGGTTTTCGCCGTTTAAATGAAGAGGGTTCATACAAAGCTGGTGTGGAAGAATATGTAGAGGCAAAGATGTTTTATTTTGTCTTATCCAACAAACCAATTAACAAAATAAAAGGAGTAAAAATTAATTTTGATTCCTACTTAGGAGGGCTTTGCGATTTAACAGGGGAATTGGTACGATTAGCTATCAATGAAGCTGCACGTGAAAATTTTCAAAAAGTTGAAAGCATTAAAAAAATAATTCATAATATTATGGCAGAATTAGTTGAATTTGATATGACAGGCTACCTGCGCACTAAATATGACCAAGCTAAAAATAGTTTAAGAAAAATTGACCAAATCAATTATGAAATAAAAATAAGAAAACTATGAAAGTAGCTATTATTTCTGATTTACATGACAATTTGGTTAATTTAGAAAAATGCCTTATCTGGTGTAAAACCAACAATATCCAAGAAATTATTTGTTGTGGTGATGTAACTACCGTAGATACCTTATCTTTCCTCTCATCTCGCTTTTCTAATACAATTCATTTAGCGCGTGGCAATATGGAAATCTTTTATAACGAAGAAGTAGAACAATTTCCCAATATTAAATATTATGGCCGCGCTGGTGGTATTTTTAATATTGGAGATAAAAAAATTGGCATATGTCATGAGCCATATTTAATAAATGGTTTATTATCAGATAATCCTGATATTATATTTTACGGCCATACCCACAAGCCCTGGATAGAAGAAAAAAATAATATCAAAATTGTTAATTCGGGGACTTTAGCTGGAATGTTCAACAAAGCTACTTTTGCTTTTTGGGACACTGACAAAGACAAATTAGAATTAAAAATTTTAGAAAATTTGGATGTAAAATAAATCCATAAACAAACAAAAGA
>JALSMD010000118.1 GCA_026987855.1 Candidatus Falkowiibacteriota bacterium
TATGGTATTTTTCGATCAGTTTTGCTTCAATTAGAATTAAAAGAAAGTGATTTTTGTAAAAAATAAATTTAAACTTATGAATAAAATTAAAAAAATAGCTCGTGAAGCTGTGCTAGAAGCAGGGAAAATGCTTGAAATTGGATATAACAAATTTAAGCGTTCAAGCGCTCGTTTTAAATCAACAAGAGAAATTGTTACTAAATATGATTTAGCTTCAGAAAAAATTATTATTAAAAAAATTAAACAAAATTTTCCCACACATCAGATATTATCAGAAGAAGCAGGCGAAAAACATAACAAAGGCAATTATTTATGGATAATTGATCCGATTGACGGGACAACTAATTTTTCTATGCATAATCCTCTTTGGGCAATATCAGTTGGAGTGACCCATATTGATAATTTTAAAAAAAAGAAAGAATTAGAATTTGGCATAGTTTACGCTCCGATTTTAGGCGAAGTGTTTGAAGCTCAAAAAGGTAAAGGCGCGCGT
This sequence comes from Candidatus Falkowiibacteriota bacterium, assembly GCA_026987855.1. Classification (GTDB taxonomy): domain Bacteria; phylum Patescibacteriota; class Patescibacteriia; order Patescibacteriales; family JALSMD01; genus JALSMD01. Next base: position 494 of record JALSMD010000118.1, read on the forward strand.
TTAAATGGCCGCAGGATTAAACCATCAAATATTGATGCTAATCGCGGCTTACATGCTTTCTGTCATAGCTCTCACAAAAAAGATATTAAAAGGGCTCTTAAATATTTAAGTTATCAAAAACTTAATAATTTTGATTGCCGCCAATTAGGAAGCGCTTCTATTGAACTTGCTTATGTGGCTTGCGGTCGCATTGAGTCTATTATGATTCCAGGCGCGCACGCTTGGGACGTAGCTGCTGGCGCTCTTCTGGTGCGTGAGTCAGGGGGCGTGGTAAGTGATTTTAATGGTAAAAAATGGGGTCTTAGCAGTAATGACATTTTAGCTAGTAATAAAAAATCATACAAAAAGATATTACGAATAATAAATAAAATTATATAAATTACAGACAACAACTATATGAAAAAAATATTATTACTTTCTTTTCTGCTTCTATTTTTATCTGCCTGTTCAAATGGCAAACAAATGATGTTAAACGAAAACAATGTGCCTAAAAATTTTAATAACCAAAATTTTGATCAGCAGATAATAAACGATATAAACAAAATCAATCAAAAAAATGAACCCCAAAAACAAAAAAATCAATCTTCAAATATTCCTAACAAAAATCTAGCCAAACAATACTTAGGGGCTATTATTAAAACCAATTTTGGTGATATAACTATTAAGTTTTATAATAATGAAGCCCCTTTAACCGTTAGTAATTTTATTGGTCTTGCCAAAAAAGGCTTTTATAATGGAACAAGGTTTCATCGAGTTATTAAAGGCTTTATGATCCAAGGAGGAGATCCTTTGTCGCGTGATTTGAATAAAAAACAATACTGGGGCACAGGTGGTCCTGGATATACTTTTTCAGATGAAATAAATAATCATAAATTAGTACGAGGAAGTATTGCTATGGCTAATGCTGGTCCTAATACCAATGGGTCACAATTCTTTATTGTTACTGCCACTTCTACTCCTTGGTTAGACGGAAAACACACTAATTTTGGTCATGTTGTTAATGGTATGGATGCAGTTACCAAAATTGAATCTCTAGAAACGGATAATCGCGATTGCCCAAAAGAAGATGCGATTATTAAAGAAATTGTACTATTGAAATAAATTAAAAACCCCACCTAAAAGGTGGGATTTTTGTGGAGATGGCGGGAATCGAAGGGGCAAGCCCCTTCCCATCCCTGGTTCTAAACGAAATTTATTTTATTA
>JALSMD010000119.1 GCA_026987855.1 Candidatus Falkowiibacteriota bacterium
CAACATGAATTTCTACACTGGTTTGATTGTCAGCAGCTGTAGAAAAAATTTGTGATTTAGAAGTAGGGATAGTGGTATTACGTTCTATAATTGGTGTGGCTACTCCGCCTAAAGTTTCAATTCCTAAAGTTAGAGGAGTGACATCTAAAAGCAACACATCCTTAACATCACCTTGAAGTACACCTGCTTGTACTGCTGCCCCGATAGCTACTACTTCATCTGGATTAACGCTCATATTCGGTTCTTTGCCAAAAAACTCTTTAACCTTTTGTTGTACTAAAGGCATTCTAGTCATACCACCTACTAAGATGACTTCATCAATATCTTCTACTTTATATCCGGCATCCTCTAAAGCCTTTTTGCAAGGTTCTATTGTCTTTTCTACTAAATCCATTACTAATTCTTCTAGTTTGGCGCGAGTTAACTTCATAACTAAGTGCTTAGGACCATCTGGGCCAGTAGTAATAAAAGGTTGATTTATTTCAGTTTCCATTACAGTAGATAATTCAATTTTTGCTTTTTCAGCTGCTTCTTTTATTCTTTGCAAGGCTAAACTATCTTTTGACAGATCAATGCCATGCTCTTTTTTGAATTCATCAATAATCCAATTGATTATTCTTTGATCAAAATCTTCACCACCTAAATGAGTATCGCCGTTAGTAGATTTAACTTCTACTGTATCCTCAGAAATATCTAAGATAGAAACATCAAAAGTACCTCCCCCTAAATCATAAACAGCTATTTGTTGACCTTTTTTCTTATCAAAACCATAAGCTAAAGCTGCTGCTGTAGGCTCATTAATAATACGTTTTACCTCGAGACCTGCGATACGACCAGCATCTTTAGTAGCTTGTCTTTGAGAATCATCAAAATAAGCTGGTACAGTAATAACAGCTTCTGTTATCTTTTCTCCCAATTTTGCTTCTGCATCAGCCTTTAATTTAGATAAAATCATGGCAGAGATTTCTTGAGGGGTATACTCTTTTCCTCCCATTACCACCTTAACACCTTCTCCAGCTTGAACTATTTTATATGGCACTGTTTTAATATCTCTTTGCACTTCTTCGTCTGTAAAACGACGGCCAATTAATCTCTTAACAGCAAAAATGGTATTCTCAGGATTAGTTACCGCTTGACGTTTAGCAGCTTGACCTACTAAACGTTCACCATTTTTAGAAATTGCGACTACTGAAGGTGTGGTACGATTACCTTCTGCATTTTCTAAAATTTTTGGTTGTCCGCCTTCCATAATAGCCATTGCGCTATTAGTAGTTCCCAAATCTATACCTAATATTTTTCCCATATATTTTTGATTCTGCTTTTAATAGAGACAAAAAGTCACTATTAAAAGCAGTTTATTATTATTTAATTTGAATTGTTTTAATTATTGCAAGGAAGTCTTTCTCTGGTAGTTTTTTAATATCCTTATCAACAAACACTGCTACGGGATAATCTCCTTTTTCCAACTGAATAAAGGCAAGTAACATATTATCAGCCAATTTTACCGGTAAATTATCTGTCTCACTTATGCTGTTTCTATTAAGCAACACAGCCTCTCTTCCTCCTTCTATAGCTATTACTTTCTGAGGTAACACTTCGTTTTCCTCTTTTTCGCCGTTAACGTAAAACTCTAAATAATATTTGCTTCTTTTTTTATTCAGGTTTAATTCAATAAATTCTTTTGTATTAGTAGCAATATATCTTTTGGTAGTACCCCCCAAAACTAAACTAGCATTTTCTGTCCAAGACACATTCCATTTGTCTTTTTCTATAGACCAGTTAACATCTCCCCATACTGCTGGATATAAGAAGTATAATCCTAGCTCACTATTGTTAAATTCTGTTTTTGCTTGAGATAAAATTCCCAACTTACTTTCCAATTCTTCTTTTTTCTTTTTTAATTCTAAGTTTTCTTTTTGTATTTTTTCTACTTTATTTTCCAAAATAGCTATCTTTTTTTCAAAATCTTCTTTAACGCGTCTAGTAACATTTTTTGCTTCTTTAATATTTTTTTCTTTTACTGAGTTCTGCCAAGCATAAACAATTCCGCCCACTATTGCAGCCAATATTGCCATTGCTAACAAGTTGCTAAATAATGGGGGTACCGAGCTTAAATTCTTTTTATTCTTTGTAGTTTTTTTAGGTTTTTTTGAGGAAATTTGGTTTGTTTTAGAAGTTTTTTTACTGATATTTACTTTAATGTCAGACATAAATTTAAGTTAATTTTAATATAAATTTTGATAGCATTTATTAATATTTATTCGCTAACACGGCACTATATTTATTTTTTACTAATATTTTATTTAAATATTTGAAACAACATTTATAGATGTTTATTATCTATAAATGTCGCTTTTTTGCTTTCACATTTTAGTGAAAGCAAAAAAGCGAACATCTATAAATATTTTTAATCTTTGGGGAGAGGAGCAAAACTCCTCCCCCCCCTAAACTTATTTATTTTTTCTTAGTTTTAATCTTAATTGTCTTTGGTTTTGCTTCCGGAGCTTTAGGAATAGTAATTTTTAACACTCCGTCTTCAGCTACTGCACTAGCCTTATCACCTAAAACATGGGTTGGCAACTGAATACTACGATAAAAACTACCACGTCTAATCTCTTTGCGATAATAATTTTTGTCCTCTACTTCACTTTTCTTTTCGCTTTCACCTTTAATAGTCAAAACATCATTCTCAATAGAAACATCTACTTTGTTGGGGTCAATGCCAGCCAACTGGGTTTCAACTATAATATTATCTTTGTCTTCATACATATCAATGGCTGGAACAAAACTAGTTTGACCACTCCTAGGAACAGGCATAAAATCAGAAAACATTTTTTCCATTTCTTCGAAAGGTTCGAGAAATGGAGACCATTTTATTAGTCCTGGCATATGTTTATGGCCGTTTACGAGAATTGTTAACAATTCTCGTAAACTAGCATTATGAATTAAAATTCAAATTAGAATTAAAAACAAAATTATTTATCTTTTTTCTTTTTATTTTCTGGCGCATTCTCTTTATCGTTAACATCTTTATATCTATAAACTACTACTTTTGCTGGGATTATGACCTTATCATGAAGAATATAACCAGGCCTTAACACTCGAACAACTATCCCATCCTGTTCTTTGTCTTTTGTGTCTTGACTCTCAATTGCTTCCATAGTTTCATGGGAGAACCTTTCGTTTTCCGCTTTTACTTCGGAAACACCCATTCCCTCTAAAACTGTTTTAAATTGTTTAACAACATACTTTACACCCTCCAACCAACTGCCTCCTTCCTTGTGATGCTCAACAGCCATTTTTAAATTATCATAAACTGGCAAAATGTCATGCAAGAATCTTTCAGCAGCATATTTTACAAATTCTTCTTTCTCGCGCGCAGTTTGTTTGAGCAAATTTTGATAATCAGCTAGGGCACGTTTATAGCACTCTTCTAATTCTTCACACTTTTTTTTCCAATCTTTAATCTCTTTTTTTTGTTTTGATTTATCAACTTGTTGGTCTTTTTTTTCTGACATATTATTTACTATTATTTACTTTTTTAAATATATAATTAGCTAAAGAAATATTTTTTTCATAGTCCATTCGTAAAGGACCAACAATACCAAACATTCCTTCTTGCTTTTTGCGATAATATTTAACTAAGATTGAGGAGCAAAAAGATCCGAAAGGATTGCCTGTGCCAACAAATACATGTAAACCATTTTCAATTTCTTCAAAAATACTATTAATAATTTCATCTAATCTATCAATAATTAAAGAAATATTATAAATTAAATTTTTACGAATAAATTCTGGCTGGGTTAGAACATTAGAAATACCTGTATAATATAAATTATTTCTATGAAAAGCCCAAAAAACAGCATTTCCAGAAAGATTAGCTAACACTTTAGCTGCTTTTTTAAAATCTTCTTCATTTAAATTTTGTAATGTTGTATCAAGTATTTCTTTATTTTTTCTGTTTATTTCTTTTAATTTTAAGTTTTCTAAATACAAATTATAAGCCTTAGCAGTAGGAATGCGTCCAGCAGAAGTGTGAGGCTGGATTATGTATCCCTCTTCTTCTAATTCAGCCATTTCATTGCGAATTGTAGCTGGAGAAATGTCAAGCTTATATTTTTCTGCCACTGTTTTTGATCCAACAGGCGCAGCAGTACGAATATGTTCCTTAATGATAATATATAATATTTTCTTTTTTCTTTTGCTCATCATAAATGATTATTTCTTATTTTTTTCTTTGTTTTTATTTTATCATTATTAGCACTCTCTTGTCAAGAGTGCTAATAATAATTATTAGTCTCTGCTTTTTTCAATAAAAAACTGTGCTGTACATCTTTATAACAAAAAAACAGCACAGTAACAAAAAACATCTATTTTTATTTTAAAAAATTAATAATAATTTCTTTTATCTTGTTAGCGGCATCACTCTTAATAACTGATCTAATACGAGCACTTAATTTTTGTTGCAAAGAATAATTATCTAAAATTTTTTTTATTGTTTCTACAAAAACAACATCGTCCATCTCCTTCTGATTTAATACTATAGCCGCTTTTTTGTCTTGAAAAACTTTTGCGTTGTCTTCTTGATGAGAATCAGGTATCGGAATTAAAATACTCGGTTTAGCAAAAAAAGATAATTCTGTTAAAACCCCCATCCCGCAACGGGAAACAACTACTTCTGCTGCCCTATATGCTAAAGACAGTTGTTTTGAGTCTAAAAATTCAAAAACATAATAATTACAATATTCATCTATTTTCTTTTTTTTGCCTTTGCCGGTAATATGTAATATCTGACAAAAACTAGAAAGTTTATCTAAATTATTTAATACCAATTTATTGAAAAATTCAGCGCCAGTCCCCCCGCCTATTACCAAACAAACTGGAAAATTCTCTTTTAAGCCCATCTTTTTCTTAGCTTCGCTTTGACTTAAATTGCATTTAAGAGATCTTCTAACTGGATTTCCTACTAGAATAGCTTTCTTGCCATAATCTTTTAATGACTTCTCAAAAGTAACTGTTATTATTTTAGATAAAGGGGCCATTAACTTATTAGCTAATCCCGGGCGAACATCCTGTTGATGTATAATAATTGGCACACGGCACATCCAAGAAGCATAAGCAAGAGGCACGCTAACAAAAGATCCTGCGCTTAACATTAAATTTGGTTTATATTTCAAAACTAAATATAATGACTCTACAAATCCTAAAATAATTTTAAAAATATCTATAAAGTTATTTATAGAAAAATAGCGACGCAGTTTACCGCTATGAATAGAAATAAACCTAATATTTGCATCTTTAACCATCTTTATTTCTGGCCCCTCTTTAGTGCCAACCCATAAAAAATCAAAATCAGAATCTTCTTTTAATTCTTGGGCAATAGCTAAAAGTGGCGTGACTGAACCCCCGGTTCCGCCCCCGCTCAAAATAATTTTAATTTTTTGGTTACCTTGTTTTGCCATTAAATAATCTAATAATTAACAACTTAAAAATCATCAACTTTATCTATTTATTGTTTGTTTGCTAATATTTACTAATATTCCTATAGCAGCCAAGGCTGAGAGAATGGCTGATCCACCATAACTTACAAAAGGTAAAGGCACACCAGTCATTGGCATAATATTAATCATGCCGCCAATATTAATGATTGTCTGTAAAACCAACCAGCTTACAATACCAACAGCTAAAATACGGCCGAATTCATCAGGGGCATATTTAGCAATCAAAAAACCTCTCCAAAACAAAAACAAAAAACACAATATTAAAAAAGAGCTAAAAACAAACCCAACCTCTTCTCCGATAATAGCAAAAATAGAATCTCCACTCACTTCTGGTAAATACATATATTTTTGTCTGCTTTCTCCTAAGCCTCTACCCCAAAGGCCACCTGAACCAACTGCTATCAAAGATTGATTAACCTGATAACAAATATCTTCTTTGCTAAAATCTGGATCAATTAAACATTTAAATCTATTCATTTGATATGGCCTTAAATGGGCCATGGTATATACGCATACAATACCTAGCAAAACAATCAATAAGATATGACTCAAACGTCCGCCACCCACATAATAAACAATCAAAGATGTGGCCGCAATAATAGAGAGTGTGCCTAAATCTGGCTGCATAATCATTAAAAAAGCAATAGCTCCCAATACAACAAAAAAGGGTCCCAAGCCACGACTGGTTTCTTTTATTTCTTGTCCTCTTTTTTCAAGCCAAGCAGATAAATATAACAAAAATGATAATTTAACAAACTCCGATGGTTGTAAGGAAAATCCAAAAATATTTATCCAGCTTCTTGCTTTACCATAAGTAGCACTTAAGCCCGGAATAAATACTAATAAAAGCAAAATAATAGAAGCCAACAAAAACCAGAAGGCATATTTTTGCCAAATATGATAATCAATTTGCGAAATAAACCAAAAAGCTATTAAACCTAAAATCAAAGCAAATATTTGATGTTTAATGTAGTAATAAACATCACCAAATTTTACATAGGCAATAACAGCAGAGGCGCTAGAAAGCATTACTAATCCAAATATTAAAATAATGCCAACAACAATGATTAAAGCAAAATCAGGCGCATGATTGCTTGTCCGCTTTGATAGTCTATTAGACTTTAACATATCATTTATATAACTCGTAATTCGTAAATATATAACTAACACGTAAATAGATAACTAAACCTTATAAAAACAAAAATAAAACAAAACAACTAAAATTCAAAAATAATTTAATATTGTTTATTTTAACTAATTCTGTCCAACAAAAATATCACCAAACCAATTCCAGCACTTACTCCTGCAATTACCCAAAAACGCATTACAATTTTAGTCTCTGGCCAGCCTATAGCTTCAAAATGATGATGAATAGGAGCGGACAAGAAAACTTTTTTTCCTTTTATTTTCTTAAATAAAACCTGAATAATAACAGATGCTGATTCTGCTACAAAAATAAAACCAATAATAGGCAAAATTAAAGCGGTGTTAGTAAGCATTGCTATTATACCCAAAGTTACGCCCAAACTCATAGCTCCTGTATCGCCCATATAAAAACGGGCGGGCGCAATATTAAACCATAAAAATGCTAAAAGAGCTCCAACAATGACCCCACAAAAAGTAGCTAAATCATATTTTCCCAAAACAAAAGAGATAACCGCATAAGCAGTAAAACTGGTTAATAAGATTCCCCCAGCCAAACCATCTAAACCATCAGTTTCGTTAACAGAAAATGATGTAGCCACAATAACAAAAACAAAAATAATGATATAAAACCATCCTACTGAAATTTCTCCAATGAAAGGAATGTGAAATACATCCCAACCTAATTTAAAATAAAACCACCATGACCCTACCAAGGCAATAAAAGTATAAATGAATAAACGATGTTTAACTCCCAAGCCTCCTCCACCGAAAATACCTTTTCCTCTAACATCTAACCAATCGTCAAAAAGTCCAACTAACGCTGTAGCTACCAAAGCTCCTAATGGAAGCAATGTTTGCCCGCGCGACAAAAAATTCAGTTTAGCTATAATGCTGTCTGGG
>JALSMD010000120.1 GCA_026987855.1 Candidatus Falkowiibacteriota bacterium
CAAAAGAATAGTTAAGGGACAAATTACTTTTTATAATCATGAAGTTGTTGGCGCAAAAATAGCGGAGAAAATAGCTAAGCGTTTGCATTTTTCCAAAAAAGACACTCAAAAAATAGTAACATTAGTCCGTTATCATATGTTTTATTATAATGTAGGCGAGGTAACTGAGAGCTCAGTAAGGCGTCTAATAAAGAAGGTAGGAGAAGAAAATTTAAAAGATTTAATTGATTTAAGAGTAGCAGATAGGCTTGGTTCAGGAGTACCCAAAGCAAAACCTTATAAGTTAAGACATCTGGAGTATATGATAAAAAAGGTCAAAAATGATCCGATTTCTGTGAAAATGTTGAAAATTAATGGTAATGATATAATGAATATATTAAAAATAAAACCTGGTCCTAAAATTGGCGCTATTTTAGATGTCTTGTTGTCAGAAGTTATTGAAGATCCTTCTTTGAATACTAAAAAATATTTAGAAAAACGTTGTCAAGAACTTAATAAAATAGATATAAATAAATTAAGAAAGAAAGCTAAAAATAAGATAGAGGAGAAGATAGAGAAAGAAGATAAAAAATTAAAAAAAGAGTTTCATGTTAAATAAAACCCCCTCACTAATAAGTAGGGGGTTATTTATTATAAATTATATAGATATTTTAATTAAAATTTTATTTTTTCCTCGCATTTCATAATATGATATTTTTATATTAAAATTAAATTTTTTATTTTTTTTAAAAAATTCCCTTTTAATTTTCTTTATATCTTCTTCTGTGATATTGAATGTCTCTGATGGCTGAATAACTATATTCAACGTTAACTTGTCTCCCCCTTTTTTATTTACTAATGAATTTATCATAATACTGCTTTTTTTGCCATATTCAATTTTTTCTTCCAGTAATTTAAATATTTTACATATAAATATAGTTAATATTTTTTTCTTTGTAGATATTTTTTTTGTTTTATTCAATTTATACCTCCCTTTAAAAATCTTTTTTACACTCGAAAGCTAATAGAAATCATACCTTTAATTATCTCGTCTGCTGGCAAAAATGAAATTGTTAAATCACCTATATTTTTTTCGTTTAATATTTTCTTTTTAATTATTTTTTTAATCATTTTGTTGTAGCAGTTGTTGTTAATAACTATAATGATTCCTATATGTTCCTCGTCATTGGTTCTCCAGCGAGTTATTTTGTTATAAATTTTTATATTGTGATCTTTCCCAAAATTATCTATTAATTTTTCTAAAATTTTGTTTAACAACTCTTTTTGTTTCTCCTCTTTGTCTCTTTTATTGCACATCTTTCTCCTCCTTTTTATTTTTATTAAATTTTCAAACAACACTTTTTAAATAATATAATTATATATTTAAAAAGTCAAATCAAATTAACCAAAATATATATCTTCTTTGTTATCAATAAATGATTTTATAGAATTTGCTAAATCTATGAAGATTTTTCGTTGATTAGTTGTATCCATGGGTATTGCCCAAATTATTATTTTTTCTAATTTTCCAATTTTTTCTAAAAGTTTTAAATTGAAAGCCAAATCAAAATCATGTAAAGAACAAATTTTCTCTGTTTTTATTTTATTTAAATCAGTGATTACTTCAAGTTTTTTGATCCCTTCGGCAACATCAATAATATATAACTCTTTATTTATAGGTTTTAAGTTTTCATTTGGGTCAAAGGCCATGAATTTAATTTGTGGAAAAGTTTCTTTTAATTTTGGTATAAGTTTTAGAGCAGAATTGTCAAAAGGTAGGAGTGGATTTCCAAAAATATAGATTGTTTTAATTGCCATATTTAGGATAAAAGGCGCTTACCTTTTAAGCGCCTTTTTTAATTATTTTTTAAATTTTTAATGAGTTTTCGTAAGTCTCCCACACTTCCTTGAAATTCATAAATTTTTGAATTAAGTTTGCGCGCATTTGATTTTATTTTTTCTAAATTATAACCCTGTTTTTTAAATATTATAGTTATTTCTCCTGTTGTTTTTTCTTGTATTATAATTACTGAGACTTCTATGTCTGATGGCACGTTTTTAAGTAAACATTTCATTTTATCCCCCCTTTTTTTATTTAATTATAATAAATTTTATTAAATTTTAAAAGATTGATAAATATATATAATTTTGCTAAAATTAAAATAAATTTAAAATAGCGTTAATTATATGAACAATTTAAAACAAAGCACTCAAAAAAATCTTTTTTCTCAATTAGAAGAAACAGTTTTAGATTTTTGGGAAAAAAACAAAACTTTTGAAAAATCTGTTGAACGGCCTGCGCCCAAAGGGGAATATGTTTTTTACGATGGCCCGCCTTTTGCTACTGGATTACCACATTATGGCCATATTGTTGCTAGTATTATGAAAGATACAGTGCCACGTTATTGGACAATGCGCGGTTTTAAAGTAGAACGTCGTTGGGGCTGGGATTGCCATGGCCTTCCGATTGAAAATATCGTAGAAAAAGAGATGGGTTCACAGAAAAAGAAAGATATTGAAAAATTAGGAGTTGATAAATTTAATGAATTATGCCGTTCCAAAGTTTTAAGTTATGTTGAAGATTGGAAAAGGGTCATTAAGCGTTTGGGGCGTTGGGCTGATATGGACAATGCTTATAAAACAATGGATATAGATTTTATGGAGTCAGTGTGGTGGGTTTTTAAGGATCTTTGGGATAAAGAGTTAATTTACAAAGATTATCGTAGTATGCATATTTGTCCAAGGTGTGAAACAACACTTTCGCAATCCGAAGTAACAGAAGGATATAAAACTATTAAGGATTTGTCTTGTATAGCTAAATTTGAATTAGAAGACGAGCCTAATACTTATATTTTAGCATGGACAACCACCCCTTGGACATTGATTGGCAATGTGGCTTTGGCAGTCAGAAAAGATATAGAATATGTAGTGATAAAGGCTAAGCCAAAAATACAAGAGGAGAAATTAAGTAGAAATGGTGATACTAAAAAAGAAAGTAAATATTCAGAAGGGAATTATATACTTGCGAAAGATATATTTTGGAGAAATATGATAAGTAATGCCGGTTTATCCGAGGTTAGAAGGTTAGTTGATGGTAATAGAGAAGGAATTGATAAAGATATAATATCAAATATTAGTTTTGATGATTTTGCAAAAAAGTATAACATTAAGACTATAAAAGGCGAAGATTTAATTGGTAAAAAATATAAACCGCTTTTTGATTATTATTATAATGATGAAAATTTGACTAATCGTGAAAATGGTTGGAAGATTTATCATGGTGATTTTGTTACTACTGATGAGGGAACAGGTGTTGTCCATATTGCTCCTGCTTTTGGTGAAGATGATATGAGTTTAGGAAAAAAATATGATTTGCCTTTTGTCCAACATGTTGAAATGGACGGCAACTTTAAGAAAGAAGTTAAAGACTTTGCGGACCTAAATGTTAAGCCGGTTGGTGATCATAAAGCTACTGACGCCAAAATAATAAAAAATTTAGATCTTAGAGGCTTGCTTTTTAGTAGTGAGGAGTATGAACATAGTTATCCGCATTGCTGGCGCTGTGATACACCACTGCTTAATTATGCTACTTCATCTTGGTTCGTAAAAGTAACTGCTATAAAGAAAAGAATGTTAGAATTAGCTGAGAACATCAATTGGTCCCCATCTCATATTAAAAAGGGGCGTTTTGGTAAGTGGCTTGAAGGCGCTCGTGATTGGTCAATTTCTCGCCAGCGTTTTTGGGCTAGTGTTATACCAATTTGGGAGTGCGAAAAATGTGGCGAGAAGAAAGTTATTGGTAGCGTCAAAGAATTAGAGGATTTAAGTGGTGAAAAAATTACGGACTTACACAAACATATTGTTGATAAAATTACTTTTAAATGCGAAAAATGTGACGGCATAATGCGTCGCGTTCCTGATGTGCTTGATTGTTGGTTTGAATCTGGTTCAATGCCGTATGCGCAAATGCATTATCCTTTTGAAAATAAAGAAAAATTTGAGCGTAATTTTCCAGCAGAATTTATTGCTGAAGGTCAAGACCAATGCCGCGCTTGGTTTTATTATTTGCATGTTATTGCCACTGGCTTAAAAGACAGCCACGCTTTTAAGAATGTGATTGTTAACGGTATAGTGTTAGCTGAAGACGGTAAAAAAATGAGTAAGAAGCTTAAAAATTATCCTGACCCTTCTTTGATTTTTGAAAAATATGGCGCAGATGCTATGCGTTATTACCTTTTATCTTCGCCAGTTATGATAGCAGAAAATTTAAATTTTTCTGAAGAAGGAGTAAAGGAAGCTTTGCGCAAAGTTGTTATGATTTTGTGGAATGTAGTGCGATTTTATGAAATGTTTAAAGACGAATCAAAAGTTGATGAGAAGACATACATTGAAAGCAATAATGTTTTAGATCAATGGATTTTAGCGCGTTTAGAGGAATTGACAGCTAAAGTTACTGACAGTATGAATAAATATAATTTGCCAGCTGCTGTAAGACCTATTGGTGAATTTATAAATGATTTGTCAACTTGGTATATCAGGAGATCACGAGAGAGGTTTAAAGGAAATAATAGAGAAGATAAAGAGCTTGCTTTAGCCACAACCCAATATGTTTTAATAAAATTATCTAAGTTAATGGCGCCATTTACACCTTTTATAGCTGAGAATGTTTGGCAAAAAGTAACAGGATATAATTTTAGTGATCCAGCCAAAAGTGTGCATTTAGAGGAATGGCCTGCTTCACATAACATAGAACATATAACATATAACAAAATATTACAAAATATGGAAATTGTAAGAAAAATAGTGGAGTTAGCATTGGCTCGCAGGGATGAAGCCAAAATAAAAGTACGACAGCCACTTAGCAAATTAAAAATTAAGGGCCTAGATTTAAAACTACATGACGATTATTTAGTTTTAATTAAAGATGAAGTTAATGTGAAGGAAGTAGAAATTGAAGGGGGAGGCGCTGAAATAGAAGTTGAACTAGATACTAATATCACACCCGAGTTAAAACAAGAGGGGATTTTGCGTGAATTGGTACGATTAATTAATGGACTTAGAAAAAACTCAAGTCTAACTATAGAAGATAAAATAAATATTTATTGGGAGAGTGAAAACGAATTAGTTAAAACAACTGTTGATAAATTTAAAGATAATTTATTAAAAGAAACTTTGGCTCAAGAAATAATAAATACAAAAAAAGATTTACCAGTAAATTCCCAAAAACAAATTAAAATAGAAGGAGAGGATTTGTGGATGGGGATAGAAAAATTATAATAAATAACAACTCTTGTTATTTTATAATAAGAGAATTAAAAGCAAAAAAGGAGGGTAATAAATGCAAAAAAAATTCAGAATTAAAATGTTTCAGGTTTTGTTAGATGAATTAAGAGTACTAGATTTTAAAAGAAATATTAGGAATGCTAATTCTAAATTATCATTGATACTGTTATCAATAAAGTTATATTTTTTAACAGTAAAGCGTTGTTTATGGAATAAAAGGTTACGATTGTGGTGGTATAGATTATGGATCAGAAAAGATGAGTTTCATAAATCATTAGATATGGATATAGAAGCAATGCTTGTAATGAATAAAAAAGAAAGAGAGGCATATATAAAAGATTTAATTAAAAGAAGAGATATTGCTCATAGAAGGGAAAATAAAAAAGCGGCAAAAAATAGATAATAAATCGGGAGGAATTATTCCTCCCTTTTTTAAGTTTGAATTGATATTTTTTATATATTTGTTTAAAATTTAATAAGATAGGAAAAATATATGAATAATAAAAAAATAAAATCATTGGTTTTATTCTCTGGTGGCCTGGACTCTATTTTGGCTGTTTTGATATTGCGCGAGCAGGGGATAGAAGTTAAAGGAGTTTGTTTCAAAAGTTGTTTTTTTGATTGTAAAAAAGCTAAAATTGAAGCCAAAAAAATTAATTTAAAATTATATATTATTGAGGAACATTTAAATTTAATAAAAAATCCTCCTCATGGATATGGCAAACATCTTAACCCTTGTATTGATTGTCATGCTTTAATGATTAAGAGGGCAGGCGAATTAGCACAGGAAAAAGGTTATAATTTTGTTGCCACCGGTGAGGTCTTAGGGCAAAGACCTTTTTCGCAAAACAAAATAGCTTTAAAAAAAGTAAAAGAATTGGCTGGTTTTGATGTTCTAAGGCCTTTAAGCGCCAAACTTTTACCAGAAACCGAGGTAGAGAAAAAAAGATTAGTAGATAGAGATAAGTTATTAGATATTCGTGGTCGTAATCGTCAAAAACAACAAGAATTAATTAAAAAATATAATATCATAGATTACCCATCTCCTGCTGGTGGTTGCCTTTTAACTGACCCATCTTTTAGTAATCGTTTAAAAAAGATGTTTGAATTTTGGCCAGATTGCACCAAAGATGATATAGAATTATTAAAATATGGCCGTGTTTTTTGGTTGATAATAAAAGATAATTTACGAGTTTTGGTAATGGTTGGTCGCGACAAAAAAGACAATGATAATTTAGAAAAAATTTCAAAAAAGGGTGATTTTGTGTTAAAATTAAAAGAAACGACTGGCCCCACCACTTTATTGAGATTTCCAAAAGAACTTATTGATAACACATTTTATAAAAATAAAGTTATTGAAGTTTTTGTTCCCGAAAAACTTGATATTGACACCAGTAAACCAAAAGATGTTGAACAACTTTTTTATACAGCAGCTATTTTGACCGCTTTTTATGCTCCAAAGATGCGTGGTCAAAAGACAAAAATAGAAATATCCAGAAAGTAAAATAAAAAGTAACGATACATATTAAAGTTGATATGAACACACTTCTTTTTACTCTTGAATATCCGCCATTTTATGGAGGAGTGGCTAATTACTACGGAAATCTAGTTAAATATTGGCCTGCCAATGCA
Source organism: Candidatus Falkowiibacteriota bacterium (assembly GCA_026987855.1). Classification (GTDB taxonomy): domain Bacteria; phylum Patescibacteriota; class Patescibacteriia; order Patescibacteriales; family JALSMD01; genus JALSMD01. The sequence continues at coordinate 6,895 of JALSMD010000120.1, forward strand.
GGCAAGATTTTTGTATTATCTCAGATAAATAAATTCCAAGAATTTAAAAATACGCCTAATGATGTTTTTTACGCTGATCTATTGGGTGCGCCAATTTGGCCAAGATGGATTTGGTCTTTTTTTTACTTATGGCGTGTTGTTAAATCCAAAAATATTGATCATATCATTGTTGGTCATATTTTGCCTTTGGGTATAGTCGCTTATTATTTTTCTCGTTTTTTAGGAATGCCTTACACCGTAGTTTTACATGGCATGGATTTTACCTTTAGTCAGGCCACTAAGCGTAAAGAGAAAATAAGCAAAAAAATATTGAATCAGGCCAAAAATATAATTTGCGCCAATTCTTATACAGCCTCTTTGGTAAAAGATATTTTGTCTGAAGAAACAAAGAAAAAAGTAAGGGTAGTTA
>JALSMD010000121.1 GCA_026987855.1 Candidatus Falkowiibacteriota bacterium
AAACTCATTCTTCCTTTAGGATTACGAAACTGTTTTAATGATTCTGCTACCTCCACCAAATTTAATCCCATTGCAATTCCTACACTAGCTCCTGCTAAAGCAGCATAAATAGCGTTTTTACCTATAACGCCCTCTAAAATTACGGGGACAAAAGATCCTTTATAAGATAATTTAAAATTAATGTTATACAAAGAATTTACAGAAGAATATTGAGAAATTTTGCCTGTATCTGAAAAATTAAAATTAATCTCTTTGGCTACTATATCTGCTTTATCTTCAAGTCCATAAGTAAGAACTTTTACTCTACTCAAATTTTTAATGTCTCTCGCCTCTTTATTATCATAATTTAAAATAGCCCAACCCTTACTATTTAGATAACGGATTAATTCAGCTTTTTCTTTTTTGATTTTGTTTATTGATCCAAAAAATTCAATGTGTACTGGCCCAACCATTGTAATTACACCAATGTCGCATTTTACTATACTATTTAAATATTTCATGTCTCCAGGTTTGTCTACTCCCATTTCCAAAATTAAAATTTTAGGATAATTTCTATCTTTCTTTAGAATCAACCAAAACGCTCTAATAAAAATTTTTAACCAATTAACAATAGATCTACCAGCCTCCAAATCATCGCCAATAATCGTAAGAGGGACTCCTATTTCATTATTATAATTTTTTGCATTACGCCTTACTTTAAAATTAGGAGACAAAACAGCATAAATAGCTTCTCGAGCACTGGTTTTACCTACACTTCCTGTTATTCCTATTACTCTTGGCTTGTATCTAAACAAGATAATTTTGGCTACTATTTTTAATTTGTGTTGAATAACTTTTTTCATATATTTTTTACTTTAATCTCTTTCCTTTGGTATCTGCCAATAAGTTAACAAAAATTTAGCTAATTCACCAAACAGGGGGGCGGCTGAAGAAGCAGAAAAACGAACATCTTTAGGATCGTCTAATTTTACAAGCATTACAAAACGAGGATCATCAGTCGGCCCAAAACCAACAAAAGTATGAATTGTTTTATCACTATAACCTCTTTTGTTTTTGTCTGGAACTTGAGCTGTTCCTGTTTTGCCTGCAATATAATAACCTTCCACACCTGCTCTTTTACCATGTCCTTTCTCTATTACATTTGTTAACATTCCTGCTAACATCAAAGCTGCTTTTTCAGAAATAACTCTTCTAATCTGCTTGGGGGTAGTAATATCTTTTTTTCCATCAGTATGAATAATTTCTTTTACTAGATAAGGCTTCATTAGTATTCCCCCATTAGCTATAGCCGCATAAGCTGTTACTAATTGAAGTGGTGTAACAGTAATACCTTGACCAAAAGAAGCTACAGCCGCATCAATTGGCCTTATTTTTTTGCGCAATAAATTATAAATATTGCCAGCTGCCTCAGTTTCCAATTCTATTCCTGTTTTTTCCCCAAAACCAAATTTTTTAACATAATCAGCAAAAACATTGGCTCCTACTTTATTCATAGCATAAATAGATCCAGTATTCAATGATTTCTCCAAAACAGCATTCATATCTACTACGCCCCAACCCCCGTGAGTTTCAAAGTCTGAATTTTTAATTGGTTTAGGCCAACCTTCAATATTTACATATCCTTTATCCTCATAGGTGGAGTTAGGTCCTATTACCCCCGCATCTAAAGCAGCCGCCATAGTAATTGTTTTGAAAACAGAACCAGGTTCATAGGGGTAAAAAATAGCTGGATTATTAAAAATTGCTGAATCCTCTTCTTCGCTATAATTATTAGGATCATAATCTGGCCAAGAACACATAGCCAAAATAGCTCCTGTGTTAGGATCCATAATAATTACCGTTCCTCCCTCTGCGCCATGTTTTATAATAGCCTCTTCTAATTTACGGCAGGCCTCAAATTGAATTGGTCTTTCAATAGTCAAAATTAAATCACTGCCATCAATTGCTTTTTGAAACTCTCTATCACTAACAATTGTTAAATATCTATTAGCATCTCGCTCAGCTTTAATAATACCTATCTTACCTCTTAATTCTTCATCAAAAAAACCTTCTAATCCATAAAATCCTCTTTTTTTATTGCCATCATAACCTACAAAACCAATAATATGGGCGCCTATGTTTCTTTCTGGATAAAAACGATAAGTTTCTGTCATAAACTTAATTCCTGGAATATTAAGGTTTATTACTTTATTTAATGTCTCTTTGTCCACTTTTTTTGCAATTGGTTCATAAGGATCATTTCTTTTGCTTAATTTTTTTATATATTCATTAATTATTTTCTCTTTTCTTAAATTGATTTCTGCCTCTCTTTTAATTTTCCTGAATTCTTTAAACTCTTCATCATTAATCATACGATTATAGTCAGCCAAAATTTCTTTTTCTTTTTCCTCTCTTTCCTTGCCATTTAAATCTTTTAAAATTTCAATCTTTTTGTTCATAGTGTTGCGATCTTCCTGAACAAACAATTCATCTACCTCTTTTTCTACCTCTTCCTTGTTAAAAATTTCATACAGCTTTTTAGCTACTTCTATAGGGTTTTGAATATCCCTAGGAACAGCATAAACCAAAGCAAAATCTTTGTTAGTAGCAATAGGATATAATTTGCCCTCGCCATAACTATCTTGAATAAAAATACGGCCTCGTTTTGGCTGTAGTTTATTATAAGCAACATGTTGACTGGAAGCTAATGCCACATATAAATCATATTTCTTAATTTGTAGATCGTATAATCTATATAAAATTAAAGCTCCTAATAAAAAAATAATCGCGATTACCAAATTAATGCGATTATTTTTCATAATAATTTTTCTTCTTTTGTTTTTATTTTTAAACATAATTTAAAAATCAAATCTCAAGAAATAAGGCCAAAAAATGAATTAGAAATTAGAACAATTTACATTTCATAATAGAAGTCAAAAAGCTAAGCCACTATAATCTGCTTTGGTAAGTTATAATGGCTTAGCCTTTTTCAGGTAATAAAGTATATCTTACTTTCTCGCGACCTCTTCTGGTACTGCCTGCACAAAATCAACATTTTCTGCTTTAACCATTTTTAAGTTATATGCTCTCTCACTTATATTATTATAAGATTCAAGCATCATTATTTTAAGTTCAAGTTCACTATTTTTTTTATTTAATTCTTGAATGTTCTTTTTTAAATCAGTTAAAATAAAACCTTGTACAGCCAGGTCATTAACACAAGCCAAATAAGAAATGCCAACTATTACACATAATATAAACAAAATTTTATTAAAATATTTTAATGTTATCTTTTGTTTTTTTGAAAAAATTTTAGGAAAAAATTTTTGTGTTTGTTTTAAATTTAATTTTTGTTTTTGGGTCATTGTTTTAAATGTTAATTCTTATCTTTTCTTTTCTCTATTTATATTTTTCCGCTACCCTCATTTTTGCGCTTCTAGCCCTTTTGTTTGCTTGCACCTCCTCCTCGCTAGGCACAATAAATTTTTTGCCATCCTTAGATTTAATAATTTTTAAACATGCCTTGTGGCCACATTTACATAATGGTGCTTCAGGAGGACAAATACAATCGCGACTTTCCTGACGAAAAAAATTTTTAACTATTCTATCTTCTAAGCTATGATAAGAAATAACTATTAGCCTTCCTCTTTTTTTTAACAAATCTACTGCCTGCGGCAATGCCTTTTCTAGGTTTTCTAACTCGTTGTTAGCAAAAATCCTTAGAGCCTGAAAAGTGCGGGTAGCAAAATGAATCTTTTTGTTTTGATAAAAATGAGGGACAGCGCTACGAATAATCTCTACTAATTGTTGGGTAGTTTTTATCGGTTTACGAACACGATGCTCAACTAATTTTTTTGCAATTCTAGAAGCAAACTTTTCTTCTCCATATTTTTTAATAATGTTAGCTATATCCTTTTCTTTCCAATAATTTAAAACATGCTCCACCTTACCGCTTGATCTCTTGTTTTTTCTGAATTCCATTTTCAACGGCGAATCAAATTGAAAAGAAAATCCTCTATCCCTGTCCGCGAGTTGAGCTCCTGAAAGGCCCAAATCAAATACAACACCGTCAAACTTAATGTCTTTCGCATAATACTCACTAATAATATTTTTTAAATTGACAAAATTATCGTTAATTAAAATTACATTATTAATTTTTTCTTTTTCAATAATTTTTTTAGCGTTTTTAATAGCCATTTTGTCTAAATCAATCGCTATCACTATCCCTTCCTCTCCCACTTCTTTGGCAATAGCAAAAGTATAACCTCCGCCGCCCAAGGTACAATCTATTATTTTTTGTCCACGACGCAACTTCAAATATTCCAAAACCTCTTTTAACATCACTGGAGTATGGCTATACTTCATTTTTTTACAAAACTACAGCTTTTGTTCTGTTTAAAATAATTTTCTTCAAATCAGCTGAATTTACTAATGGAGCTTTGATGATTTTTACTCTCACCTTCTTTTTTGTTTGTGTTTTTGTTTGACAATAAATTTTCATAACTTTAAATTTATCTAAATTACATTATTTTACTATTTTAAACTTTAATCTTTAATTGTTAGACACCCATTTCTCCCAAAGATTCGGCTATATCATTACTTTCTTTCTCAGCATTGTTTTTATATTTTTCCCAAGCTTCTTCATCCCAAATTTCTAAACGGTCATAAAGTCCGGCAATAATTGTTTTTTTCTTAAGGCCAGCAAATTTTCTTAAATACTCAGGTAAAGTAATTCTTCCCTGATTATCAAAGTCAACTTCCATGGCGCCAGCCAACATTAAACGCGCAAAAGCACGGGCCTTTGACTGACTTACAGGTAAACTGGCATATTTTTCAGCAATTTTCTGCCATTCTTTTTTAGGATACAAAAAAAGACAATTATCTAAACCCCTCGTTACAACTACTCCACCCTTTAAAAGAGTGCGAAATTTGGCTGGAATAGCTAACCTTCCTTTACTATCCAAATTGTGATTATATTCACCGATGAACATTAGTCTAAATTAAGGCTTTAAGGAGGAGGCTGGTTAAATCTCTCTAACCAGACCCCTTCTTAGCCCTAATGTTTGTTTTGCTTTTTTAAAATTAGTTTTGGACTAGCGTGAAATATCTAGGCTAATCCTCTTTTTGTATGGTTTTGTTTTTACTTTTAGTTTTTGTTTGATATTTTATTTTTCTTTTTATTTGTTAAGTAGAAGGAGGAGGCTGATTACTATCGTAATCAGACCCCTTCTTTACTTAAAATGTTTTTCCTTTTTTAATCCCCATGCCTTTTTCGGAAAAACAATTTTATTTTTGTTTATTTTTTTATTTTTTATTTGTTTTATGTTTTATTTTTTGTTTAAAATAATTTTGTTTCTTTTGTTTCTTGTTTTTATTTAATTCACCTCTATTCACCACTTATCACCTTTCTCTTTTAATTATACACCACAAATACCCATTTGTCAATTATGTTTCACCACGACTTTTTTGTTTAATATTAGCAAAAAAACAATAAAAAATCCCCACTTGTTAACAAGTGGGGATTAAAACAATTACAATTAAAACAAAACTTCAATTACTTTTATCCTTTTTTCAACACTTTATACACAATACTTATACCCAGCAAATTAAATTATTTATTTTTAAAGTTAATATTTGGTTTGGCGTTATAAAAAGCTCTAACAGGACAAAATGTTATTGGTTTTTGATTTTTTCTCCCCTTTGTCCCATTTACTGGAATCGCTAAAGCATAAGCTAAAGCATTAGCAACGGAAACGCCAACACGCAGAGAGGTAAAGGTTCCGCCACAATTATTTACCTTAATCTCTTTTATATTACTAATTTTTAAATTATGTCTACATAATATTTTATCAATTTCAACTAAAAGTCTTTCTGCTTGGGCGCGTGGTGCTTTAACAAATACTTTGTCCATACATTTTCCTTTTTGCCAAAGCTCTAAATTAATTTTATCTTTAATTGTAGTATCTATAAATAAAAGCATAACAACAAAATAAAGTTAGTCCTTAATTTGTTCCTTTTTCTAGTTCTTAACTATGTTTCATCAATAACAATAATTTTTTTACCCTCTAAGATATTATACAGAAAAACATCTGTGATATCCCGGCGATATTTGTATTCCCGATAATCAAGTAAAGTGTAATTCAATTCTCTGCCCATATCATTTTCCAGCTCTTTTATGATACGTAAAAACTTAGTTTTATTAAACTTGCCAACCACTAGAATATCGATAGGAGATTGGGGGTAATTAGTAAAAATCCCTGTTAAAATTAAAAGCTTGATCTTGCCTGTCTTCTTTAGTTTTTCAACAAAATCCTTTTCATATAGAACTTGGGCTTTGACAATCAGAGCCTTAATCTCATCATATAATACAAAATTAGTATTAACTTTATAATATTTCTTTTCTGGGGACCCGATTTCTTTATTATTTTTTTTGTTATTTTCTCTGTCTGTATTTTCATTAGTTACCGAAACTAAAAGCCCAAATTTCTCTAAATTTTCTAATTCGCGGCGCACAGAATTAATCTGCAATCCTAAATAGCGGCTTAATTGGCGGATATAAAATTTTTCCTCTGGGTGCAGTAAAAATAACTTTAAAATTTTGACTCTTGCTCTTGACCCAAAAAGTTTAGATAACATACAAAAGAATAAAAATAAATAATTAAATAAATTTTAATGCTTGTTTTTGTTGAAATAATTACCAATCACAAAAAACAAAATGGCTATAAGCCAAAGAGAATTGATAAAAATCCAAAATTCGCTTACACGCAAAATTCTAAAACCATCTTCCCCAAAACCAAAAACTAAAAACACAACACTCACACCAACAACCAACCAAGCTAAGGAAATAAAGATGTTGGCAAACTTATGTCGCTGCATATATCTAGATTATAACATAAATACTATTTATAATACAAATATTTATATTAACTCAGCGCATTTTGGAAACAAAACTACTATTTTAATTAAATATCCTATAAATCTAATACAATTTTTGGGCCAACACGACACAAAACAAAGCTAAAAAAACTGAAAATTACAATTAAAATTGCTATTGAATTATATTAACAATTTATTGTATAATTATAAGTATAATAGCTAAAATTACTTTTAATATATGAATTATAAAATTGCCCAATTAACACTTAACCCGGAAAAAAAGCAAAAAGCTGTCGGAGAAATATATATTGCTCAACCTGATATGCAAAAGGAATTATTGGGAGGTAAAATCTTTATTTTGGCTGAAATTAAAGAAAAAAAAGAAATAGCCAACAAAATACTGAATTTTTTAATTTATCAATTAGAAGAAAATTATTACCAAAG
>JALSMD010000122.1 GCA_026987855.1 Candidatus Falkowiibacteriota bacterium
AAATAATTTTTGGCTTATTTTAAAAAAATAATTAATGACTTGACAATATTTTTATTTATATTATAATTATTTAAAGTTAAATGGATATCAACAAGGTAATAAAATTTAATTTGATGTTTACCAAATATAATTTGGTAAAATTTTAATTTTGTCAAAATTTTGTTAAATTTTATTTTAATAAAATGAGCAAAACCATTAATAACCAAAAAGGCAATGTTATTGATTCTAAAAATTTTTTAGAGTTGAAAGGAGAAGTAATAGAATTGATGCCATCAGCCACCTTTAAGGTTTTATTAGAAAATGGGCATGAAATATTGGCTCATTTATCAGGAAAAATGAGGATTAATAAGATAAGATTGTTGCCAGGTGATAAAGTAAAGGTGCAAATTAGTCCTTACGATTTAACAAAAGGAAGAATTATTTACAGATTATAAGCTAACTATACAAAATTTTAAACTTAATTAATTTAATTATATGAAGGTTAGAGCATCAGTCAAAAAAATTTGTAAAGATTGTAAAACACTAAGACGTAAAGGAAGAGTTTATGTGATTTGTAAAAATCCTAAACATAAGCAAAGGCAAGGATAATTTTTTATTATTATTTAATAAAATAACAAAAAAATTATGGCAGTAAGAATTGCAGGAGTAATAATACCAAGCGACAAAAGAGTAGAGATAGCTCTTACTTACATTTTTGGAATTGGCAGATCAAGATCAAATGAAATTTTACAAAAAACCGGAGTTAATCCTAATACTAGAGTAAAAGATTTATCAGAAGAAGAAATTAATAAAATTCGTAATGTTATTGAAAAAGAATATAAAGTAGAAGGCGATTTAAAAAGAGAAATTTTAGGCAACATTAAAAGGTTAAAAGAAATAGGTTGTTATAGAGGAATAAGACATATTAAGGGTTTGCCGGTTAGAGGACAAAGAACAAAAACTAATAGCAGAACTGTTCGTGGTAATGTGAGAAGAACAATGGGATCTGGACGCAAGCCACCTGCCCAAAAGACATAAATATTAAAAATTATTTAAAAATAAGCTATCAATTTTATGAGTGATAAGGAACAAAAAAATAAGGAAAAACAAGAACAACAATCAGAAAAAGAAGAAAAAAATGACAAAAAAGAAAAAAAGGAAAATTTGTCATTAAAAGAAGAAAAAAATGACAAAGATAATGGGTTGGAAGAGTTGCCCGAGGACATAAAGAAGAAATTAGAAAGAAAAAAAGCAGAAAGAGCCAGAAAAGCTAAAAAAGGCAAGAAAAAAAAGAAAAAACTTCAAAGAAAAATAACAGTTGGAAAGGCTTTTATTAAAGCTACCTATAATAATACAATTGTTACTTTAACTGATTTAGATGGTAATGTTATTTCTTGGGCTAGCGCCGGCATAGCAGGCTTTAGTGGTCCAAAAAAAGCTACTCCTTACGCTGCCCAAATTATAACAAGAATTGCCGTAGAGAAAGCAAAAGAATATGGGTTATCAGAAGTTAGTGTTTTTGTAAAAGGTGTAGGAACTGGCCGCGATGCTGCTATCAGAGCCTTAAACGCCAATGGCTTAAATGTAGTTTCTATTAAAGATGTTACTCCTATTCCTCATAATGGTTGTCGTCCACCCAAACCAAGAAGAGTATAATTTTTATAATTTAAAAGTAATTAAACAGAAAATTGTATGTCAAAATATTTAGGTCCAAAATGTAAATTGTGCAGAAGAGCAGGCGAAAAGCTAATGCTTAAAGGTGAACGTTGCGGTTCCCCTAAATGTGCTATGGTAAAAAGAAATTATCCACCAGGATTTCATGGTCCTAAAGGAAGAGGTAAAATTAGTGATTATGGTCAACAGTTATTAGAAAAACAAAAAGCTAAAAGGATATATAATTTATTAGAGAAACAATTCAAGTTAACTTTTTTAGAGGCTCAAAAAATGAAAGGCAATACAGGTGATAATCTGTTGCAATTATTAGAAATGAGATTGGATAATGTTATTTATCGTTTAGGTTTAGCTGCTTCTAGGGCGCAGGCAAGACAGCTAGTAAACCACGGACTATTTGCGGTTAATGGCCGAGGAGTTAATATTCCCTCTTATACAGTAAAAGAAGGAGATATTGTTGAGGTAAAAAAGAATAAAAAAAATGCTAAAATTTTTAAAAATATTGAAAATAAAATTAAACCAGAAAATATACCTGGATGGCTAAATTTTGATGTTAAAAAATTAAGCGCAAAAGTTCTACATAAGCCCAACATTGAAGATATTAGAGCTAATATTAATACCCAAATGATTGTAGAATTTTATTCACGATAATTTATAATTATTATAATTTATTCAAAATTATGAAAAATATTGCTCTACCACAAAAAATTGAATTTAAAAAGGGTGAAAAGCCAAACGAAAAATTAGTGGTTATTGAGCCATGTTATCCAGGTTACGGTATTACTATAGGCAACTCTTTGAGGAGAGTTCTGCTTTCATCATTGCCGGGAGCAGCAGTAGTTGGCGTAAAGATAGAAGGAGCAGAACATGAATTTTCTACCTTGCCTCATGTTAAAGAAGATGTCTTAGAAATTATTTTGAATTTGAAACAGCTTCGTTTAAAAGTTTTTAGTGATGAGGTAGTAAAGTTAGAATTAGATGTCCATGGCAAAAAAGAAGTGAAAGCAAAAGATATTAAAAAGAATAGTGATGTTGAAATAGTTAACCCAGATTTGACTATTGCTCATATTACTGATATGGCTGGAAGTTTAAATATGGAAATTTATGTAAGCAAGGGAATAGGCTACGAAACTATAGATAATAGAGAAAACAGAAAAAAGGAAATAGGTTATATTGAAATAGATTCAATTTTTTCTCCTATTGTTTCAGTGGGGGTAAAAGTAGAAAACGTCCGTGTCGGCAAAATGACAAACTGGGATAAACTAATTTTGGATATTACTACCGATGGCACCATAACTCCAGAAGATGCGTTTGAAGCAGCTGTAAAAATTTTAATAGAACAATTTAAGGCGTTAATCGGCGAGAAAGAAAAGGATAAAAAACAAGAATCTTCTTCAAAAAAATCTAAAAAATAAAATTTAAATTTAAAAATATGCGTCATAGAAAAAAAGGAAGAACATTAGGAAGAAAAAAAGAAGCTCGAGAAATGATGCTACGAAATTTAGCATCAAGTATCTTAATATATGAAAAAGTTAAAACCACCGAAGCAAAAGCAAAAGAGGTGAGATCTTTGGTTGATAAAGTTATTACTATTTCTAAAAAAGGTGATTTGGCTAGCAGGCGCCGTTTAATCAAAATTTTACCTCAAAAATTAGCTGTTAAAAAGACAATGGAAGTGTTGAGAGAAAGATATAAAGACAGAAATGGTGGTTACACTAGAATTATCAAAATTGGTTATCGTAAAGGAGATGGGGCTCAAATAGTTCAAATAGAATTAGTGTAAAAATTAAGATATAAAGTTATGACCAAAATAGAAAGAAAATTACATAAAATTGATGTCAGCAACAAAAGCGTAGGAAGAGTAGCTTCAGAAATAGCTATTCTTTTGCGTGGCAAAAATAAGCCAGAGTTTATGCCACATCTTGATTGTGGAGATATTGTTGAGGTTAAAGGGGTTGAAAAATTAAAATTTACTGGAAAAAAATTAGAACAAAAAAAATATTTTCATTATTCAGGATATCCCGGTGGTTTAAAAACTACTAAAATGAGTGATTTGTTTAAGAATAATCCAGCAGAGATATTAAGAAGGGCTGTAAGAGAAATGTTGCCACCAGTTAAATTTAGAAAAAATATGATGAAAAGATTAATTATTAGATAATTTTTAAAAATTAATTTGTAATAATATTATGACAAAAGAAAAAACTGTTAAGGATAAACAAGGCAAAGAAAAAGAACAAGAAGTTAAAAGAGATTTGAATAAAGCTTTTAAAGGCAAATATATTAGCGCTATAGGTCGTCGCAAAACAGCAATAGCACAGGTGAGGTTATATAAAAAAGGAGAAGGTATTATTGTTGTTAATGATCAAGAATTTGATAAGTATTTTCCAGAAGTTTATACGAAGATAGTTATCCAACCTATTAAATTAACAGGACATTTGAAAGATTTAAATTTTTCTATAAAAGTTAGTGGTGGCGGAAAAAAATCCCAAGCAGAAGCTATTAGGCACGGTATATCAAGAGCTTTAGTAGAAATGGACAAAGAGTTAAAACCATCATTAAAAGCTAAAGGATGGTTAACTCGTGATGCTAGACGTAAAGAGCGCAAAAAACCAGGACTCAAGAAAGCAAGAAAAGCACCACAGTGGAGTAAGCGTTAGCCATGATTATAATAACTTATTAAAATTTATACTAGGCTGTTTTTTAAACAGCCTTTTTGATTGGCAAAATTTATGTTTTGGCAAGAATTTAAAAAACCAATTTATGCTTTAGCGCCTATGGCTGGAATAACAGATAGTGCTTTTAGGCAGGTCTGTAAAGATTTCGGTGCCGACTTGGTTTATAGTGAAATGGCTAGCGCTACCGCCCTTGTTTATGCGCCAGAGAAAACTTTAGAAATGTTAAAATTTTCCAAAAAAGAACGGCCATATATTGTGCAGCTTTTTGGTAGTGATCCAGATTATTTTTTTAAAGCTGTTAAAATTGTTGAAGAAAAAATTAAACCCGATGGCATTGATATTAACTTTGGTTGCCCAGTACCAAAGGTAGCCAAACAAGGAGCTGGCGCTGAATTAATGCGTAATTTGGATTTAGCTTATAAGGTAGTAAAAAGCGTAACTAAAGCTGCAAAAGTTCCTGTTTCTATTAAAACAAGATCTCGCGTTGGCGAGGCTGATATTTTGAGGTTTTTGGATAAAATTAGCGATTTGCCGGTGGCTGCTATAATGATTCATGGACGCTCGTTAGCGCAGGGACATAAGGGTGAAGTTGATTTTTCTATTATCAAAAAAGTGCGGGATTTTTTTGGTGGTGTAATTTTGGCAAATGGGGGAGTAAATAATAGAGAAAGCGCAGATTTAATGTTAGCCAAAACGAACGCTGATGGAGTAGGTATAGCTCAGGGTGCTCTAGGTAGACCATGGATTTTTAAAGAAATAAAAGAGTCAGTCAAATTAGAATATTCTCCTAAATATATTTTTCAAATTGCTTTAAAACACGCTAATTTAGCCTGGAAACTTAAAGGAGAGCAGGGAATAATAGAGATGCGTAAACATTTGTGTTGGTATGTTCGCGGATTACCGCAGAGCCGTAAACTAAGGGAAAAATTAGTAAAAGTAAAGAAATTAGAGGAAATAAAACAAATTTTATATAGTAATAAATAATCTTATATTTTATTAATTTACGATATTTTAAATTTAAAAAGCGGATTTTATCCGTTTTTCGGTATGCGGAAGAGGTGGCTTCAAAAAAGCCTGTAGCTCTTTTGGGACGTCTCGCTCAGACGGCTCGGAGGATTGTAAGAGACAAAAATTATATTCAAGATGGATTAAGTGGTTTATGTTTTTTTTATTTTTATTTTTAATCGTTCTATTTGCAAGTTAAATTATTCACGGTTTTTCATGTGGCTTTTCGCCTATCAGCTTATATATAAGTTTAAATCATATTTTACTTTACTAGCATGATTTAAATTTATATGCGGTGTATGTTTAAAAAAATCCGAACCAATTTTCTCAATAATTGTCTCGGAGTGAGGAAGGACAAAGACCGACTCACCTTCCGCTCGCCTCGCCAAGAAGTGGAAGTGGGAAAGGACATTTTAAGTTCTAGCGATGAACTTTGCTCACTACCAAAATCTTATTAATTTTGGCTTTTGGCGGCAAATTCTTTCTCTAATTTAGGAATTTTTCTTGACAATCTCCTTTAAGCAAAAAATCTTCGTTTCCAAGATAAGAAGGTTGATTTAAATTGATAGCAATAATTTTCCCATTTGGGTTATTTTCTTTATACCAACCAAGAAAACCCCTATCATCGTAACTCAATCCGACAGTAACTACCACATCAACATCTTTAAGCCATTCTGGCTGAATATTTTCTTTGAGCCAGGGACCGGTCAAATGAACTGCTTTTACTCCTGCCTTCTCTTGCAGATGGTCAACATTTTCTGTAAAAATTTGAGATTTTATTTTTTGAGCAATAACAGCAAGCGCTTGATGGGCCGGTGTTGCCGGTTTCTCAAAAGCAGCTTTTGTAAATTCTTCCCATGAATCAATCACGCTTTGGGGATTAGTAATTGCTTTTTGAAGCAAATCATCAACTTTTCTAGACATATCAATTCCCAAAGTTTCGTATAATTGATCCATACTATGCACACCGCTAGCCACTGAAATACCAGCTCCTGTGTAAAATAACACTTTCTTGTTTTTTAAAATATCAACTAATCGTGCGATGTCTAACTCTTTCGGTCTTGGCAACATTCGTTCCCTAATTTCATTTCTTATTTTTTCGGCAACCTCTTTTGAAAAACGAGCAGAAAGGGCACGAATTTTTTCTTTATCTCCCCGGCGCTGGGCAGTAAAAATTTGTTCTACTATTTGCGTAATCTCTTCTTGGCTCAAACCAGAATATTTAGCTAAAATCTCTTCCATAACTTGCTTGTTGGTATTATCAGCAACAAATCGTTCAATCATGCTTCTTTCGAAGTCTCTAGCTTGAGTAATGCGATATCTTTTACTTTGATCTGGGTTTGGCTCTTGGTATTCTTCTTTCTGTTTTGGCACCGGTCCGTATTTTAAAACATAAACATCTTTTTCCTCGCCTTTTATGATTCGTTTTTCTTTTGAAAATTTAGCCTTTTCTTCCTCGCTCAATTCATCGGGAAGCGCATCAAAATATTCCACCATAAGAAAAGGCACACCATCTTTGTGACCGAGATAATATCTTCTGGTATCAGAGCCAAAAGAAAAATTTAATTCACCTTCTTGCTTCTTTTCTTCTTCCAAAGATACCGTTTCTGGTCCTTGGAGCAAAAAATTTTTATCCAGCTCTTTTTTTCTGAAAAAAACATTTTTTCGTTTTTCATATTATTTTAGTAATTCCTCAATAGAGGTGTTTAATATGTATTAGTCCACATCATTTTGGACACCATGTTGTTTTGAATTAAATAATCCACAGGAGAAGTTAAATT
>JALSMD010000123.1 GCA_026987855.1 Candidatus Falkowiibacteriota bacterium
CATTAAAATTACTGGTTCAGCTAAAGAACTTTGTTCGCCTACTTCATAATTGACTTTTGTAATAATTCCATCAATAGGAGCTTTAATAATGCTATTATCTATTTGTTCTTTAACAACATTAAGAGCAGCTTGAGCTTGTTGAACTCGCGCTTTTGCCAAATCAATATCTTCCTGTCTGGCAGGGGCTTTAACTTTTGCTAATTGCGCCTTAGCTACATTCCAAGCTTCAAGGGCTGCATCTACCTTTGTCTGCGCCATTATAATTTTTTGCTCGCCAGAAGTCTTAGCAATTGATAGAGCGTTTTTTGCTTTAATAATAGCATCTTCTAAATTAGCCTCTGCTTGCGCTAAATTGTTTTCAGCAGTTGAAACATTAGTATTATATTTAAGAATAGCATCGGATAAATTATGGTCAACGCTTTCTAAAGAGGATATTCCAGAGCTTATTAAAGAAATTTGAGTATTAATATTAGTTTTATAAGTATCTAACTTTGTTTGAGGAAAAGATGCTCCTATTGTTGAATTTTCTAAAACACTATAACAAACATTTAAAGTCACAAAAACTTGTCTTAAAGTATCAAGAGCACTTTTTAACGCCAAAGTAACATTACCCAAAGAACTGCTATCTTCTTTTGCTTTCTTTAAATCAGTTTTAGCATTTTCTAAAGCAACCAAAGATTGCGGATAATCCTCTTTGAGAGTGATCAAATATGATGAATTTTTAGCACTTAATAATCCTTCGGTATCATCATCGCTTAAAATACGGTCAATATAGTCAAGGGCAGTATTAGCCGCGGATAATTGACTATCTATCGTTGTTAAAGCAATTTCTTTATTGTTGTCAATAGCTTTTTGATAAATTGCTTTAACATTTTCCAAATTTACCCGCGCGCTTTCAACTGCCTGTTCTTGTGGCGTTATATCATTTTCTGTTTTAGATATTAAATCATCTAAAGCTTTCTGAGCTTGGTTAACATTTTCTTGCACCACCTGCTTAGTCTTGCTTAATTCTTCTAATGCTGATTCATAAGAGGCTTTGGCTTGTTCCACACCGGCTTGAGCAACAGCAATATCATGAGCAGAGGCACCAGCTAATAATTTGGCTAGACTTGCTTTGGCAACTTCTAAATTAGCTTTGGCTTCTTTCTCTTGAATACTTAAAGTGCTATAATCAAGTTCTGCTAATACTTGTCCGGCCTTTACCCTATCTCCAACCTTTACTAAAATTTTAGCAATCTTACCTGTCTGTAAAAAGTTTAATTTTAATTCTTCTCTGGCTTTAACTGTTCCTGTCTCACTGACTGTTTGGATTAAGTTTCCTTTTCTGACAGTAGTTAAAGTATAACTAATCTCATTTTTTTTATGGACACCAAAATAAATTAGCAGAACACTAACTGCCAATATAACAATAACAATAATTGTTTTTTTTATAATAGACATAAAAAATAAAACATATAAAATTATTTTAACAATTTAATAATTTTATATATTATCTCATCAACATTAAACTTATTTAATAAAAAATTATAAGCTCCTCTAACCTCCTCATTTTCCGTAATAACAAATATTTTTATATTTTCTTTAATTAAATATCTTGAAATTTCTAAATTATCCCTTTTATTAAGCGCCAAAATTACGAAATGATAATTTACCTTTAATATATTAGCTAAAAGCATTTCATTAGGCAAATCTCCCTTTATAAAATCATCAACTTCAACACTACCTGCCATTAACTTTGATTTAAAAGACAAAATAATATTAATATCATTCCCAATAATACAACCCTTTATTTTTAACATAATTTTGTCTAATCTTATTTCAATATAACTATAACATAATATAATTTATCTTTCAAAATTTAAATTTAATTCTTTTATTTTTTTCTTTATTTGAATATTGTCTGGTTCAATATTTAACGCATGCTGAAAAGATTTTAGAGCTTCTTCTTGTTTTTCTTCTATTTCTTGAACTAAACCTAAACTATACCAAGCATTAACATTATTTCTATCAAGCTCAATTGCTTTTTTAAAGGCTCTTTCCGCTTTTTTAACCTCTTGCATATTGTAATAAGTGCGTCCCAATTCATAATATACTTCACTTACCGGAAATACTGTTTTTAGGTGATAAAGAATTTTTAAAGCTAAGCTATAATTATGCATTGCTATATATGCTCTAGCCAGATTTAAATGGGCATCATAATAATCTTTCTTATGATCAATGGCTTTTTGAAAGCTTTCTTTTGCTTGAATAAAGTTGTTAGATATTAAATAAGTTTTACCTAATTCGGATAATAAAACAGGATTAGTGGGCTCTAACTTAATAGCTTTTTTAAAAGCATCAATTGCTAGTTTGTTGCTATCTGCAACAAATGGCCAAAAATTTTTATAAATTACCCCGGCTGTCTCCCAAACAATAACAGAATTAGGAGCTAATTCTATAGCCCTATATAAATGATTTAAGCTATTTTGGGCCCAATCTTTAAAAGAAGGATCTTCTACATAATTTTTAGCTTTAATAGCATAAAATTTAGCTAAAGCTAAATGATAATAATAGTCCTGAGGAACTAAACGAGAGGCAAGCAACAAACTATTTTCATCTTTTTCCTGGTTAAAAATCTTGGCAGCTAATACAATTTTAGTCTCATAAACACCTAAATAAACTAAACCGAAAGTTAACAAAAATAAACCAATAACCATTACTTTTGGTAATATTTTATTTTTAAAATAATAGGTCTTAACTCCAAACAATGAAAGCTCTTTTGAAATGTTTAATTGTATCCACAGTCCGGCAATTAAAGACAACAAAAACCAAAATACAAAAATAACGATTAAATCAAAAGGATAAAAAAATTGCAAAATAAACAAAGCAAAAAAGCAATTAATTAAAGCAATCAAAATAGCAATTGTAAATCTATTCTTTTTAATATTGCGCAAAATATTTTTTTGAATTAAAAAATAAGATGCAAAAAAAACAGACAAAACAATCAACAGATAAAATGATATTCCAAACAGACCAACATCATTAATCAAATCAAAAAAATAAGAATAACTTTTGGCAAATCTTTTTTGCCATTCGGTATTATAATTAAATTCTGTTGGCCGATATAGGGAAAAAGAGTAAGCAAAGGTTGCTAAGCCATTCCCTAAATAAGGATGTTGTTTTAAAGAATTTTTAATAATGACCGTGCTTGTTCTATAATCTAAACGGCTAAATATGTTATTTTGCTTTTTTAATAAAATGAAATCAAAATTAAAACAGGCTAGGATTAAAAAACATAAAATTAAAATCAAGACTTTTTTCTTAGCAAAATAATTCCTAAATAATAAAAATGAAAACAAAATATTAAAACATAAAGAAATTATTATTAAAAACCAACCTATTTTAAAATTAAATATTAACAAAACTGATAAAGACAAAAACAAAACTACAAGAATGAAATATTTGGTTTTTTTATTAACTTGAATACCTAAAACAGAAAAATTAATAATTAAATTTATTATCAATATACTAATAACTACTGATAATAATAATAAAGAATATAAAGAAGCGCCAAATGTATTTATTGGTCTATTGATAAATATGCTGCTAACAGCATAGATTAACACTCCTAACAAATAAGAAGAAAAAAATATCAATAATAATCTAAAAATATTTTTAGATGAAAGCCTAAGATGTGTAACAAAGAAATATAAAACAATAAAACATAAAAAGATAAAAAAAGAATAACTATAATTATCCCAATATCCGAATAAAGAGGAATGCCAATCAACTCCAAATAAACAAGACAGAAAAATACTAACTAAAAAAACAATAAGTGGAATATCCAATAATGTTTTTTGCCACTTAAAATGATTAAATGACAAACTTTGAAACAATAAAATAATAAAAACAAAGATAGAAAAAAACAAAACAATGAGTTGCTTACTTAACTCTTTATCCACCTTTGGCAAAAAAGATAAAGGCAAGATAAATATCAAGCCTTCTAGAAGATGTAATATAATTCTATTTTTATTTACTTGAGCAAGCATGGTCTATTATTTATTTTACTTCTATTTCACGTCTATCAAAATAATCCTTAATAAAAACACTAACTGCCGTTGTTACGGGTATTGACAAAATAGCTCCAATAATACCTCCTATTTTAAAACCGATTAATAATACAGTGATACTCACTATCGGATTTAAGCCCACTACTTTTTGCATCAATTTAGGAACAATAATGTTATTTTCTGTTAATTGAATAATATAATACAAAATCGCCACAAAAATAGCTAACATTGGCGACTGAGTAAAAGCAAGAAAAATTGCCGGAATTGAAGCTAAAATAGGACCTAAGTAAGGAATAAATTCTGTCATTCCAGCAATTAAAGCTAAAACTAAAGCGTATTTAATATTTAAAATTAAAAGTCCGACATAGGTTAATAAAAATATTATTAAAGAAAGAATAAGCTGGCCTCTTAACCATAATCCTATTTTCTTTTGCATTCTATTAACTAATTGCATTGTATATAACTGATGTTTTTCTGGCACAATAGACCAAATTATTTTTTTAATAGCATCTTCCTCTACTGTCATATAAAAAGTAATAACCAGTATCAAAAAGAAAGAAAAAATACTACCAAAAAAACCAGAAACAGTTGAAAATATACTAAAAATTACTTGTTGAATATGGGATGTAATAGATCCTATATTATTTCTGACATTTTCCAAGATGCCATATTGAGAAGAATATTCTTTAACCAATGAGGCTCCAGAAAATATTTTTTCTAAAAATTGGGGAAATTTATTATATAAATCTCCCATTTGTTGAGTAATAGGAGGAATAATTAAAATTGTAACGATTCCCATTGCCAAAAACAAAACTAAATAAATTAAAATTACTCCTAAACCTCTAGGAATTTTTTTCTCTTGCATCCAATCTACCCATGGATCAATGGCGCTAGCTAATATCAAAGAGATAAATAAAACAGCCAAAATTTCTCTAACTACATAGAAAAAATAAAACATTATAAACACTAAAATAACTTTAATAATTGTAGAAGTGCTAATGCTAACACAAATTGGCGTTTTTTGCTGATTCATAAAAATTTGGCTAAAAATAAATTTTTAATAATTATAGCACAAAAAATTAAATTTAAAAAATCCGCTATAAAAATTTTCTAATTTTTTCCGCTTCTTTTTGCATTTGTTCTTTGTCTATATTTTTTATATTAGATAAATTAATAGCGCCACCATGCCCATCATTTTTAAAGCGAGGGATTAACCAAACATGGGCATGCTCTACTTCCTCACCAAAAACTAAACTAACTACATAATTGGTTTTATAGGCTTTTTTAATAGCAAGAGCAATATTTCTCACCTTTTCATAGAACTCCCCAATATTTTTGATATCCCACACCCAACGATAATGCTTTCTAGGAATTACCAAGGTGTGCCCTGGATTTAATGGTCTAATATCTAAAAAAGCTATTGCTATATCATCTTCATAAATTTTAAAACTGGGGATTTCCCCTTTTATAATTTTACAAAAAACACATTCTTTATTCATAATTTTTATTTATTATTTAAAAGGCATATAAATATCATTATTTAAAATATTAACACTTGGTATAATATCAATTTTGTCCACTCTACTCATGCGACCAGGCCAACTCATTTCTATTTCTCTTTCTTCGCCTGACCTAAATTCGTTTAATTGATATTTGTTTACTCCAACGATTTTGTTTTGAGAAAACAAAATAATGTTTAAATCAACTTCCCAATAATTGTAAGCTGTATTATTAATAATAGTAAATTTTAAGGAATTAATTGGCAACTTTTCTGACAACTTTGTAGAGTGGGCAGGTATAAATTTTTTATCTTTGATAATAAAATTAATATGTGTTTGATAAAATTCTTCCCAATTAGGATATTTATGCGGATTTATTCTACTCCAATCAACATTTATTAATTCTAACTTAGCTCGACGAGGAATAAAATTTAGTTTATTATCAATTGATAATAAATATTTTGTTTCTTTTGGAAAAATAAAATTATTAAATGGACCTAATTCTTCATTATCAATCAAAAATTTATAAGTTAGGTCAGCATAAAATTTGCTATTAGGATTACTTATTTTAACGGCAAAATCATATTGCCCAATTGCCGATTTTAAAATCTGTACTGAGCCAACTTTCAAATTTTGCGCTTGCATTATCTTCATAAGATTAGAGTCTGTGCTATTTATCGCCACCATTTCATTAATCATTTGATCATCTTCTTTTTGTCCTTTAAAAAAATAAAGGCCAAAAGCATAGATAAAATAAGACCATGAGACAATAGAAATAACAACCAAAAATCCTTTCAAGAGATAAGCTAATTGTTTTTTATGTTCAACATACCATAAACCAATTTGTAATTTCCGCAAACTAACTCCTTCTAGATCCTTATAACGATTTTCATCTCCCAATTTAAATTCTTCTTGAGATGATTTTTGTTTTTTTAAAGAAAGTGGTTGCTTGTCTTCAAAATTGTTAAACATAATATTTATTTAATTATTCCATTCTCTCCCCTGGCGAACTAATAACTTATCCGCATGCAGAGGATCGGCCATAATTTCTTTAACTATTTTTTCCATTCTCATACCCTGTGATCCTTTAACTAAAATTAAATCTCCTTTTCTAATTCTATCTTGAATAAATTTGCCAGCAATTTTTGAATCACCAAAATGAAAAATATTGTCTCTTAACATGCCACTTTCTTGCGCTCCTCTGTCAATATCTCTTGATCTTTCTCCTACTGTAATTAATTTATTAACTCCTAACTGGGCGCAATATTGACCAATTTTATAATGTTCTCTTTCTGATCTTTTGCCCAATTCTAACATATCTCCCAATACAGCGAAGAATCTAGCTTTTGGTGCCAAAGGAATTCGTTTAGCAATCTCTAATGCAGCCTTCACTGCTTGAGGAGAAGCATTATAAGTATCATCAATAATTAAGGTGTGTTTAATCCCCTTAAG
>JALSMD010000124.1 GCA_026987855.1 Candidatus Falkowiibacteriota bacterium
TTCTTTTTCTTTGATACCGAAACTCAAAACTTGGATTTTCTTGAGAACGAAAATCACTTTTACCCGAAATAAAATTAATTTCACTACTCTGATTTAAAGTCTCTTGAGACGATGAACTCAATTGATTACTAATTTCTAGAGCACTAGAGACATCATCATTAAAACCAATTTCAAGCCAAATAGCATCAACAAAAAATTGTAAATTAGCATCTTTTTGATTGATAAAAAAATCCTTAGAATTAATATAACTCAAACGAATTTTTAATTTATTAAGATTGTCCCAACTATTTAATTCGTGCGGCAATTCAAAAGAAAAATAGCCATTATTTCTATTATTAGAAATTGTCTCTTCAGAAAAATTTATTTTACTTATTTGCTTCCATTCGTTGCCAGTAGAATATTCAAAAGAAATGACATTATCAGCAAAGTTGCTTCGGGCAGCTAAAGACAATTTTAATAAAACTTGATTAATCTCACTATTTTGTGTATTGCCAACTAAACCGAAATCAGAAAAAATAATGCTTTTTCTAACCAAATTTTCCTTATTTTGGGCTTTTGCTGAGTGTGAATATAAAAATCGCCAAAAAAATTTAACTTTATTTAGGAGAGACACTTCACCGCCTTCACTGCTGTCATCGTCTTCATTATTACTCTCACTAGACGTCTCCCCCTCGCTAGAATATTCGTCCTTAGTGGCCTGTAAAGCTTTACTGCTATCATCATCATTTACTATGTCATCCGCATTACTTTTGTTAGAATTACTAAAACTCTGACCATCTTCTTTTTCCTTTTTTGAGTCAAAATTATTATCCTCTATATTTGTGTTACTATCAACATTCTCATTGATATTACTATCCTCATTATTGATCAATAGCAATTCAAATTCCTCTTGTTTGGTGGTTGTATTTTGTTTTTCGTTTACTTGTTCTTGTGCTTCTTCTTTGGCTCCTTTTACCTCGCCCACGATAGTAGAAGAGCTAGTTTTGGAATTTAAAAACGTCGCTGTTGATGAACCAATATCATCTGATTGGCCAGCGACGCCATATATGATGTAAGCTGAATTTTCTTTATTAAATTCACTATAATCTGCCTTATTAGATAAATCCTGATAAAAAGCATTATCAATGCTATGCCAGCTAAAATTATTTTTATCGTCTAATTTTTCTTCTTCAACACTATATCTGCTAGGATAAACACTGATCCAATTATTATAAGCATTAACAATTTTAAAGCTACGAGAATAGCCAATAATTACTAAAAATAAAAATAAAATCAATAATCTAAAAATACGGTTATCTATTTTTTTGAATTTAAATAACCAGTTAAGCATGGGGATTACTTTTTTATCTAGAATTAAACAAAAAAAGCGAAAAAGTTATTAAAAAGTTATTTTTTATTTTTGTATAGGAAAAATATAATATTCTCATTTATTATAACATTTTTCTTAATAAAAAAGCAAGGGCAGAATATCATCCCATTAATTTCTCATTTTTCAATGAAAAAGGCATCTACTAATTTAATTGATTCTTGTGCAAGTCTAAATTAAAACGTTAAAAAGACTAAAAGTTAATAATTAATTAGGCTTGTCAAAAATAAATTTATATGTTAAGATGTTATTACTCTCACACCCATATATATTACCTTAATCTTAAACTTATAAAAAGTATATGCCTAACACAAAATCAGCTAAAAAAGAATTGAGAAAAAGCAAAAAAAGGTATATTTACAATAAAAACATCAAAGAAGCTATTAAATATTTAATTAAAAAAACACGAAAAGCTATTGAGGCAAAAAAAGCAGAAGAAGCAAAAGAATGGGCGTTTAAAGCCTTTAAAGCACTAGATAAGGCTGCACAGAAAGGAGTTATAAAAAAGAATACCCGAGACAGAAAAAAATCTCGTTTACATCGTAAATTAAATATGTTATTATCACAAAAATAGCAATAATAAACAAAAAACTAAGCATAAAGACGCTTAGTTTTTTGTTTTGGCTTGTAGTAATTTAAAAAATAATTTATAATTTAAATAGTTTTATTAAGAAATATTAAATTAAACTTATGTTTTCTAACGTAGGGGGGAGCGCTCTAATAGATGTTAATATTATATTTGAGAAATCAAGCATCAAAGAAGGAGACAAAATTGCAGATTTAGGATGTGGGAGAGGTGGCTTTTTTGTTTTTCCTGCAGCTAAAATAGTGGGAAAAAGAGGGATTGTTTATGCTGTAGATATTTTAAAAAATGTTTTAAGTGAAATTAAAAGACAAGCTAAGGAGGAAAACCTAAATAATATTGTTACTATATGGAGCGATTTGGAAATTTTTGGCGCTACTCAAATAGATTCAAACAGCCTAGATATTGCTTTTTTAATTAATACCTTGCATCAATCTAAGAAAAAAGTTGAAATTTTGCGAGAATCTATTAGAATGGTTAAAAAAGAAGGAAAATTGTTAATAGTGGACTGGAAAAAAATTGCCGCGCCCTTTGGGCCTCCATCAGAAACAAAAGTTAATAAAGAAGCTCTAAAAATAGCCGCTCCCAAACTTGGCTTGCACTTAGAAGAAGAATTTGAGGTTGGGCAATATCATTTTGGTTTAAATTTTACAAAAATGTAAATATAGTAAATATATTATGAAATAGTAAAATATATTATAAAAACAACTTAATTATCATTATATTTTTTGTCAGTAATTGATTAGTAATAAATTAAAAAACTATGAAAAATTTACTTACACTTAAATACTGGTTTAATCCTAGTCCTGGACCTCTAGCTGTACAAAAATATTTTATCTTTTTTATTGTTTTGTTATTTGCGGCTTCTTTATTAACAGCATTTTTTAAAAAATATTACCGCAAAACAATTTATCGTCGTTTCTTGCAAAAACTTCACTCCTTTTTTTATACTAACACTATCATTGCTATTTTGCTTTTATTTTTTACTTATGAATTAATTCCTTTTTTGTCTTCTCGTTTTTGGTTTGTTATATGGGCTATAAGTATGGCTATTTGGCTGTTTTTTATTATTAAAGAACTGCGTCGCATTCCTCAGCTTAAAGAGCAAATAAAAAAAGAGGAAGAATATAAAAAATACATTCCGCAGTAAAATAAATATTTTACAAAAGGGACAGGCAAAACCTGTCCCTTTTTATAAATATGACTTATTACTCTCGGAGAATTGGCCATTTTGGAGAAAGACTTGCTCAAAATTATTTAAAATGTAGGGGGTATAAGATAGTTGAAACAAATGTTAAAACTAGTTATAAAGAAATAGATATTATTGCTCGTCAAAAAGATATACTTGTTTTTATAGAAGTCAAAACTAGAACATCTCTGTCTTTTGGCAGAGCAGATGAAGGAATTGGTTATTATAAATTGCAGAATCTTAAAAAGGCAATTGCTCTTTATCTGTCTCGCAATAACATCTTTAACAAAAAATTTCGTCTAGATCTAATTGCTATTGATATAAATCGTTCTACAAAAACTGCCTATTTAAAACATTACAAAGAAATAATATAAAATAGTAAACTTTTTTCGTGGTTACAGAATCTGCCTATTTTTAATTTAATTTCTATTTTGCGCATCTAAAACCAACACCAGTTCCAACAAAAGATGGTGGTGACACTAAATAAACTGCATATTTACCAGCATCTGATTTATTATCCCAATAGCCGCCACGCGCCATGCCACGAATACCTTTACTCTTTATCCAAAAATAATCATTATAATAAGCTTCTTCTGGTTCTTTGTTGGTCTCAATAGGCAAACCACTAGTGTTTACTGATTGTACGTATCCAGACTCGGGCAACTCTAAATCCTTATATTTCCCATCTTGAATTTCTTCATTAACCCACTCCCAAATATTACCAATCATATCATAAGCTCCAGCACTGGAAACACAATTTTTCCCAGACCCTGTTAAGCCAGGTTGTTTCTCCCAATTTTTGTTAACATGACAATCATCAGGTCCCCATCCTGAACTAGGATCAGGGGTTCCTAAAGAAGCTAAATACCATTCTAAGTTTGTGGGCAATCTTTTGCCTGCCTTAGCACAAGCCTCCATTGCTTGTGCTTGAGTAATATTACGCCAAGGAATTCTTCCTGATTTCGAAACCGGCTTACACCCAGGTGTACCTAAATTAACAGCTGTCTCTGATTTATTATTAGGATCTTGATAGGGGCACTCTTCGCTAGGGGAGGCCTCGTATTTATCTATACAAAAACCGCCGTATTGGGAAACAACATAAACCATATCATTTGGACATCCATTATTTGCCTTCAAATCATCTTTGTTAACATTAGAAAAATAATCACTTGCTTTAATGCCAATGCTTGTCAAGATAACAGCAAATAACATAATAAATGCCTCTCTCTTTCCAATTAACCTTCTACTATTCTTCTTTAAGTTTAAAGTAGAACTCATAACAGATATTTTATCAATTTACTGTTTATTATATTATAACATTTATAATGACAAAACAAAACTAAAAAGACAAAGACAAACTTCTTAAAAAGTTAATAAGTTAACAAAGAATCAATTATTTAAAAGAATTAAATTTATTTGCCAAAAAAGTGAGAAAAAGATAAAATAATAAAAAAAGTAAAATTTTGATTATTTTATATGATGGAAGAAAGAATTGTTAGTGCCAAACAATTAAATGGCGACGAAACCTTAGATACTACTTTGCGACCTAAAAATCTGGAAGAATTTGTAGGACAAGAAAAATTAAAAGCCAATTTAAGTATTGCTATTGAGGCTGCTAAAAAGAGAGGAGAAACCATAGAACATGCTTTGCTTTATGGTGCTCCTGGTTTAGGAAAAACAACCCTAGCGCATATTATTGCTAATGAATTGGGTGCAAACATTAAAGTTACTTCTGGACCGACCATAGAGAAAGGCGGAGATCTAGCTGCTATATTAAGCAATCTAAATGAAGGGGATATATTATTTATTGATGAAATACATCGTCTTAACAAAACTATTGAGGAAATCTTATATCCCGCAATGGAAGATTATGCCTTAGACATAATTATTGGTAAGGGGCCTTCAGCAAGAACCCTACGTATTGATTTGCCACGATTTACAATTATTGGCGCCACCACAAAAATTAGTTTACTGTCAGCTCCTTTGCGTGATCGGTTTGGCCTTATTCATCATCTTGACTTTTATGAAAATGAGGATATTGAAAAAATTGTTAAAAGAAATGCCGATATTTTAGGGGTAAAATTAGAAAAGGAAGCAGCACAAGAAATTGCCAAACGCTCTCGCCGTACACCGCGTGTCGCTAACCGCCTTCTAAAAAGAGTGCGTGATTATTGTGAAGTAAAAGGTAATGGTGTTATTGAAAAAGAAATTTGTAAACAAAGCTTTAGAATGCTTGAAGTAGATGAATTGGGGCTTGATTGGGTAGATCGTAAAATTTTAGAAACTATTATAGATAAGTTTTCTGGCGGACCAGTAGGGCTCAATACAATCGCTGCTGCTACTGGGGAGGATATGACGACAATTGAAGATGTTTATGAGCCATATTTAATGCAATTAGGATTTCTTGATCGTTCGCCACGAGGACGCATTGTTACAGAAACGGCTTATAAACATTTAGGGAAAATAAAAAAAGAACAGGGTAAAATTATTTAACTTATAATTTTTTAAATTAATATGGTCTTCCCTTTATATTTTCTTCTTTTCCCTTATTTAATTTTTTTGGGAGTTTGGGCTGTTTTTAGTTTGACAGCCATCTACCACATGTTACGTTTTGGTTTTAAAAACATTACTACCTTATTGGTCACTATTATCTATATAAGTGTCTCAGCTTGGTTGCTTTATACATCCTATAAATATATAAACCAAATTAATTGGGACACACACGTTTCTTTATTAAAAGGCATGTTTGAAATGCCTACTCAATTTTTTAAATAAAAATATGCTGTCTATTTATCGTTTACCAGGTCATTTACCAAACGAAAAGATTATTAAAGTAATACGAAAAGACATATTTGTATTATTTAAAAAAATATTTTTAGGGGCTTTGTTGGCTCTTCTTCCTTTTTTTGTTTTACAAATTATGCTGAATTCTTTTCCTGCTCTTTTAAGTGGTGATCTCAGTTACCCTCTTGTTGTTTTGGGGGCTAGTGCTTATTACCTTTTTGTTTGGTTGTTTTTGTTTTTTTCTTTTATTGATTATTATCTTGATATTTGGATAATAACTAATGAAAGAATTATAGACATAAAACAAGAAGGCTTTTTTTCGCGAGTTATTTCGGAGCAAAGATTAAACAGAATACAGGATGTCACTAGTGAAGTCACTGGCATTATGCCTACTATTTTACATTATGGAGATGTTTTTGTTCAAACAGCTGGCACTCAACAACGTTTCTACTTTCATCAAATTCCTAACCCTGATAAAATAAGAGATGCTATTATTAAATTAGCCGAAATCAACAAAATAAAGCATGGAGAAAGCAAATAAAAAGTTAACCAGTGCGAACACTTGAAAAAATTTTTTTTTAGTGATAAATTATAGAATATGATTTAAGCGCCCATAGCTCAGTGGTTAGAGCACCAGTCTTATAAACTGGGGGTCGATGGTTCAAGTCCATCTGGGCGCACAAAAGACTAGGCTTAAATAGCCTAGTTTTTTGTGTGCTCAGAGGCGAGAACCATCAAAAAAACGGTGAAAAGTAATTTTTGCGTTTAGAACGAAAAGTTTAAGAAAAGTTAAAGCTGTTTAGAATCAGGGAGGGAAGGGGCTTGCCCCTTCAAGTCCATCTGGGCGCACAAAAGACTAGGCTTAAATAGCCTAGTAATAATAAAATTAAACCAAAAAATTCTATATGAATAAGTTCACATACATTTTGGACTCCGCAGGAGGCCAAAATGTATGCAAATAGGGTTTAAATTCCATAATTGCCGTGGATTTGGTAGATTATATGAGTATAGTTATAAACA
>JALSMD010000125.1 GCA_026987855.1 Candidatus Falkowiibacteriota bacterium
TAATTTAGCAAATAGTTATTTGGTTATATGTCCTGCCAAGAAAAAATACAAAAATACGAAGAATTAAAAAATTTATTTCAAGAATTTCAAGAAAAATTCACTCAAGCTAAAGAAACAGGCAAAGTATCAAGAGATTTCTGGCAGCTAAAAGAAGAAATAAAAAGAAGAAGGGAAGAGTTAATAAATTTAGTGAAAGAGTATACAACTTGTGAAGTTGATATCTCCAATTTTGATGAAGTCGGTTCTCCTCAAAACATCAACGGCAAAATAGCTTTTAAAGCTCGTCAAGGAGGCAAATGGTTCATTATCAATAATGAAGGCGAAAAAGTTGGTGGAGAATTTGATGAAGTCGGTTCTCCCCAAAACATCAACGGCAAAATAGCTTTTAAAGCTCGTCAAGGAGGCAAATGGTTCATTATCAATAATGAAGGCGAAAAAGTTGGTGGAGAATTTGATGAAGTCGGTTCTCCCCAAAACATCAACGGCAAAATAGCTTTTAAAGCCCGCCAAGGAGGCAAATGGTTCATTATCAATAATGAAGGCGAAAAAGTTGGCGGAGAATTTGATGAAGTTTGGACTCCCGAAAACATCAACGGCAGAATAGCTTTTAAAGCCCGCCAAAAAGACAAAGAGTTCATTATCAATGACAAAGGCGAAAAAGTTGGCGGAGAATTTGATGAAGTTTGGACTCCCGAAAACATCAACGGCAAAATAGCTTTTAAAGCCCGCCAAGGAGACAAAGAGTTCATTATCAATGACAAAGGCGAAAAAGTTAGCGGAGAGTTTGATGGAGTTTGGACTCCCCAAAACATCAACGGCAATATAGCTTTTGTTGCCCGCCAAGGAGACAAAAAGTTCATTATCAATAATGAAGGCGAAAAAGTTGGTGGAGAATTTGATGAAGTTTGGCCTCCCGAAAACATCAACGGCAAAATAGCTTTTGCTGCCCGCCAAGGAGGCAAATGGTCTATTATCAATGACAAAGGCAAAAAAGTTGGCGGAGAGTTTGATGGAGTTGGCTTTCCACAAAACATCAACGGCAAAATAGCTTTTAAAGCTCGCCAAGGAGACAAAGAGTTCATTATCAATGACAAAGGCGAAAAAGTTAGCGGAGAGTTTGATGGAGTTGGCTCTCCCGAAAACATCAACGGCAAGATAGCTTTTGTTGCCCGCCAAGGAGACAAAAAGTTCATTATCAATGACAAAGGCGAAAAAGTTGGCGGAGAATTTGATGGAGTTGGCTCTCCCGAAAACATCAACGGCAAAATAGCTTTTAAAGCCCGCCAAAAAGACAAAGAGTTCATTATCAATGACAAAGGCGAAAAAGTTGGCGGAGAATTTGATGAAGTTTGGCCTCCCCAAAACATCAACGGCAAAATAGCTTTTAAAGCCCGCCAAAAAGACAAAGAGTTCATTATCAATGACAGAGGCGAAAAAGTTGGCGGAGAATTTGATGAAGTTTGGCCTCCCCAAAACATCAACGGCAAAATAGCTTTTGCTGCCCGCCAAGGCGGGGAATGGTTTGTTGTTAACGAAGACGGCAAAAAAATATTATCTACTGATGAAATTTATAAAATAGACCCAAAAACTCAAAGAGTAATATATAAAAAGAATAATAAATATATTTCAGAATATCTAGATTTATAAAAAATATTAAAAATTTAACCACAAATATATGGAAAATTTAAAAATTTGGCATAAAGTTGAACAAGAAGAATTGTACTCTTTTTATTTTCTGTTATAATACATAATAAGAAATCATAACAAAATAATATGTATTATTATATAGGAACTTTAGCGGTAACTATATATTTTGTTACTATTTTTATTTTTTCTGTTTTGTTGCGTGGTTTTGCTCCTTTTATTTCTTCTAGGCCTTGGGTTATTGGGCAAATTCTTAATGAGATAGAATTAAGACCAAATTCTACTATTTATTCTTTTGGTTCTGGTAAATCAGGGTTTTTGTATGCAATAGGAAGAAAATATCCGGATGCAACCCTAATTGGGGTAGAATGGCTTATTTTGCCTTTTGTTTCCTCTAGAATTCAGGTTTTTTTGCGAAGAGCAAAAATCAAAGTTTTATTTAAACGTAATTTGCGCGAAGTTGATGTTAAAAAGGCTGATTTGATTTATTGTTATTTAGATGTTGATTTATTAAAAGATTTAGCTAAAAAATTTAAGTTTGAATGTCGTCCTGGCACCAAAATTGTTAGTAATGGTTTTTTGGTACCCGGCTTAGAACCAACAAAAGTTTTGGAACTAACAGAAAACAAAAAAGAAAGATTTGCTTTTTTGCTAAGAAACAGAATGTTGTGGCTACCAAAACGTAAAAGAAGCAAAAAAGAAAATAAAATTTATTTTTATGAAATTTAATTGTTCTTTGTAAAAAAAGAAAGGAGGGAAGAACAATGAAAGCAGGTATTTTGTACGCAGTTTGTTTTTATGGATGTAATAAAATTGATTACAAGGGAAAGGATTTATTGTTTATTTTAAAAGAAGGCGCACGTAGGGTAGGAGCGACTATTACTGGTGAAACAAGTTATGATTTTTACCCACAAGGAACATCTGCAGTTTTAATGTTAGCAGAATCTCATTATGCTATCCATACTTTTCCAGAAAAGAAAAAAGCTGTAGCATGTTTTCACACTTGTGGTAATATAGACTCTTGGGAGGCTATTAAAGTAGTTGCTCATTTGTTAGAGGCGGAAAAAATAATCAGCAAAAAAATAGATTTTGATGGTTATTATTTTACATTACCGGAGACCTGACTTAAAATTTTAAGGCCAAAAAAGGAGGGGAGCGCATTGGGGCTCCCCTTGTTAAAATAATTGGTTTAAAAAAATGAAAAAATTAAAAATTAGCAGTATAATTATATTGCTTATTTTTGCTTTGTCTGGTTGTTTTTTGAATAAAGAAAAAAAGAAAAGCAATAATAACGAGCAAAACGAAATTTTAATGGCTCATGAATGCGGCATGGATGGTTTACCTTGCTGTCTTGATAAAGAACCACCTTGCTTTTATGAACAACAATGTTGTGTTGATCCTAACAATTCCACTCGCACCGCTTGTAAAGATGAATGTAGTTGCGGACATTTAGAAGAGTTTTGTTGTGAAAATAATCAATGTGAAGATGGTTTAGTTTGTAATAATGGTTATTGTGTAGAGTGTGGGGGTAAAAATGAACCTTGTTGTTTAGATAGTGAGTGTCAGAAAAATTTGGTTTGTTACCAAAGTGAGTGTGTAGAATGTGGTTTGCCTGGCAATCCTTGTTGTTCAGGTGAAATAAAATGTTTAAGTGAAAGAAAGTTAAATGACCAGAGAACAGAATGTGAGAAAGGAATATGTGTTTTGTGTGGTTTTAGTGGCCAAAAAGCATGTACGAGTGAACCATTTTGTAATCCTAATAACTTGTTAAATAATGGAATTTGCTATCATTGTGGCGGATATAATCAGCCGTGTTGCGAAAATCAACTTTGTGATAAGAGCTTAGAGTGTAAATTAGGTTTTTGTAATTAATTTAGTTAATTCATAAAATTAAAACTTATGATTAAACAAGTTCAAGATTTAGAGAGAAAAATCAATAGTTTAATTTGGCATTTAGCAAGTAGCGGAGTTGTTCTTTTAATGTTAGGAATTTTAATAGTTTGGACAGATTTTATGTTGCGTTTAGTGGTGGGAATGATAGTTATTGTTATTTCTTATGCCTTTTTTGTTTTGGCATATAGGTTATGGCATTTAAAAGGCATAATAAATAAATATCTGAAATTTTAGTTTTATTTTGTAAAAAAATAAGAAGATAACTATAAAAATTAAAGTTATCTTTGACATTTATTTTTATTTATAGTAAAAATAAACAGTAAACCAAAAACATGATTTTGATTAAAGAAAAAACCTTAACCCGTTTGAATGTTGCTAAAATAACCAATCTTTTAGTATTGTCAAGTATTGCTATTTTTGTTCCTTATTTTTTTCATCAGCAGTGGATTACAGGGCCATTAGTTAACGCTATTTTAATTTTGACTTTATTTTTGGCAGGGATAAGAAGTGCGGTTATAGTATGCTTAGTCCCAAGTTTAATGGCTTTAGCTGGAGGATTATTGCCTCCAATTTTGGCGCCTGCTGTTCCTTTTATTATGATTTCTAATATTATTTTGGTGTTTAGTGTAGATTTTATTTATCTTAATTTTAGGAGCAACAATAATCAAAATTATTGGTTAGGGGTATTAGTGGGCGCATTCTTTAAGTTTTTGTTTTTGTATGCCAGTATTAATATAATTAGCAGGTTATTAATAAAACAAGAGTTAGTAAAACAGATAGCTATTATGATGAGTTGGCCTCAATTTGCGACTGCGATTACGGGCGGTTTTATAGCTTTTATTATTTTAAAAAGATTAAGAAGAATATAATTTTTTGAAAAATATGATTGTAAACCCAACCCTTCAAAGAAAAAATGAAACAAAATTAACTGTTCGAGAAGAAATAAAGAGATTATTTCAAGAAATTTATAATAGCAAAAAAGAAGATGATGATATTGACGATGACACACCAAAAATTAAAGTTTCTGACCTTATTTCAAAAATGTCTTTTTATTATGAGAAGATAAGAAATACAGTTGATTATAACGAAGAGCATCTGTTGAGGAAAAATGCTATAGAGAGAATTTTAAAAAGACAAATTATTATTGAAGGAAAAATTAAAAAGCTAGACAGTGAAGATATTTCTAAACATTTGTTAGTTGAGTTAATTAGAGCTGGTTATTTGCCAAATAATAAAATACCAGAATATAAGATAAAAGAGGTAGGGAAAATTATTGATAGATATTTAAAATTAAAAAATTGTGCCCTTAGACAAATCAAGCCAGTCAGCACTTTTAAAAAAGATGTTAATAAAGCAAAAAAGGAACTAAAGATAAAAAATGAAATAAGTTCTTGGATTTTAGCTATTGCGGCTAGTGATATTGAAGAAAATTTAGTAAAAGATAAAGTTAAAGATATTGTTATTTCTTATATGTATGATATTCTTTCTCAAAGCATTAAACTACCCGACAATATTTTTTATGATGATCTTGATTTGCAGATTATTTTAGGAATATATCGTAATTTTATGAAATTTGATCGTGATATGCTTAGTTTTATTGCTTTTAAATATAATTATCCTTATTGGATCAATGCTACTGATGAACAAATTGAACAAATAGGAAAAAACATTTTTTCTATTCAAAAAGAAATTGAAAGACAGATTGAACATCCTTTAACCAAACAACTTGATAGGATTATTAGTCGTTATACTGTATTTTTTAATATTTTGATTGATGTTATTGAAGAAGCGCCAGACAAGGTTTATGAGGAATTGCATACCAACTTGGATATGTTTCATGCGCGTATTAAGAATATGTGCTTAAAGAGATATAAAGCAGCTAAAAGAAAACTATGGAGAGCGGCAATTAGAAGTATTATTTATATTTTTATTACTAAAAGTATTTTTGTGTTTATGTTAGAAATTCCTATTGCTGAGTGGTTAGGTCAGAAAGTTAATAGCGTTTCCTTAGCGATTAATATCAGTTTTCCTGCTTTGTTACTGTTTTTAGTAGCTATCTTTACTAAATTGCCTTCTGATAATAATACTAAAAAAATTATTAAAGGAATTGAGGAAATTGTATTTTTAGAAAAACAAAGAAGAGAGCCGTTTCAACTACGTAAACCTGTTAAGAGAGGCAAGGCAATTAATGCTGTTTTCGGCACTATTTATACCATAACTTTTTTTATTTCTTTTGGCGCTGTTATTTGGGTATTAAACAAAATTGGTTTCAACTTTGTCAGTATTGTCATTTTCCTATTCTTCTTGGCTTTTGTCAGCTTTTTTAGCACTAGAATTAGAAAAAGCGCTCGCGAATATATTATTACTGAACCCAAAGAAAACATTTTAAGTTTTTTAGTAGATTTCTTTTATATTCCAATCGTTCAATCTGGCAAATGGTTATCAGAGAGATTCTCACGTATTAATGTTTTTGTTTTTATTTTAGATTTTATTATTGAGGCGCCATTTAAGGTGTTTGTAGAAATAACAGAAGAGTGGACAAAATATGTAAAAGAAAGGAAAGAAGATATTGTTTAAAGGTTTACAGTTGTTTTATGGGAGTTTAGTTATTTCTTAAAAGCAAAAAAGCAGATTTTAAGCAATATTTTTTTACGGTCCTTTGTAGGTAAAATAAAGAAATGATATGTCTACTAAGGTTCTGTATACACAACAAGGATTGTAAGTTATAAATTTTGTGTATTTTTTTGCATTATTAAAGCTGTAAATTATGGTATATCTTTTTATTTTCTAGCTTTTATTTTTATGTCTACTCTTTATATAGTTGCTACTCCAATTGGTAATTTGGAAGATATTAGTTTAAGAGCACTTCGTATTTTAGGCGAGGTTGATTTTATATTGTGTGAAGATACTAGAGTCACTAAAAAATTATTAAATAATTATAATATTAACACACCCACTATTTCTTATCATCAACATTCTAATGAAGGCAAGTTAAAACAGATTATAAATTTTTTGGCATCTGGTAAAAACTTGGCTTTGGTTTCAGATGCTGGTACGCCGGGAATTTCAGACCCAGGCGGAAAGCTAGTACAAGCTGTTATTGAAAATTTGGGAGATAGCGTGAAGATTGAAGCTGTTCCAGGTCCTTCAGCAGTAACTGCTGCGCTCTCTATTTCTGGTTTGCCAACTGATAAATTTGTTTTTATGGGATTTCCGCCACACAAAAAAGGAAGAAGAAAATTTTTAAAAAAGGTATTACTTAATGATTATCCAACTGTTCTTTATGAGTCAAAATATAGAATTATTAAATTGTTAGAAGAATTAAAGGAGG
>JALSMD010000126.1 GCA_026987855.1 Candidatus Falkowiibacteriota bacterium
TATCTTTAATAATTCTTTCCATTCTAGCTAAACCAACTCTAAATCTATTCTGAATGAGCTCGCCAATAGCACGAACACGGCGATTGCCTAAATGATCAATATCGTCTTCTTTATCTTGAGTAATATTTAATCTAATTATTTCTTTAATAATAGCTACTAAATCTTCCTTTCTTAAAATCCTGGTTTCTTTGTTGTTAGGAATATCAAAACCAAAACGGCGATTGATTTTATAACGACCTACTCTGCCAAAATCATAACGATCAAAACGAAAAAACATTGAATAAATAAGCTGACGAGCATTATCAGCTGTTGCCAAGTCTCCTGGTCTAATTCTTTTATACACCTCTTTTAACCCTTCTGACTCATTTTTAGCCAAATCTTTGGCAATAGTAGCTTCAATATAACCCTGTTCTTTTTCATTAAAAGTATCAACATCTTTAAAAAGTTCTTTTATTTCTTCGTCAGTGCCATAACCAAAAGCACGCAACAAAGAGGTAATCGCTACTTTTCTTTTGCGGTCAATTCTTACCCAAATAACTTTATTTATATCTGTTTCAATTTCTAGCCAAGCACCTCTATTAGGAATAATTTTAGCGCCATAATATTTTCTCCCTTTTATAAGCTCAGAGGTAAAAATAACGCCGGCACTTCTAATTAGTTGGGAGACCACCACCCTTTCAATTCCATTTATAATAAAGGTTCCGTTTTTGGTCATTAGAGGAAAATCGCCTAAAAAAATCTCTTGAACAACCTCCTTATTTATCCTTTTATTAACTAGCCTTGCCCTTACCCTCAAAGGCGCTTCGTAGGTAATGTTTTTAGCCCTGCTTTCTGTCTCATTGAATTTTGGTTCATCAAGGTAATAATCTTCTAGATAAAGCTCTAAATCACGACCAATAAAATCTGTGACAGGTGAAATTTCGTCAAACAGTTCTGCCAGTCCTTCTTCTAGAAACCATTTGTAAGAATTCTTTTGAATTTCTATTAAATCTGGCATGTCCATCGCTCGAGTAAAATCTGTAAAATATTTACGCACGTCTAGTTGTGTTTTATTAGGCATAATTTTAAATTTTAAATTTTTAGACAACAAAAAAATCTCAACGCCTCTTTGGCTTGAGTTATATATGAAAGATATTAAAATTTAATTTATTTTCAACATCCTCACTTTTTTGTTAAAAATAAAGGTGCATGAGGATTTTTTATTTATTCTTAAATAAAAAAAGCACACACTATTTTCAGGAATATTGTTGCTTTATCCTTTTGTGGTCTTAATTTATTAATTTATACACAACTTTGCGATGTTATGGATAGAATAACTATAGCAAAAAAAAATAATTAAGTCAAGTTTTTTATATTTTTTAATGAGATAGTTAATTTTTTATCTATTTTTAAATAAAAACTTTTATGTTAAAATTTAATTTTAAAATTATCCACAACAAAATAATCTATAAATAAAATATATAGAATGAAAAACAAAAAATAAATATTAGAAAAAGAATGTATCTTCTCTCTCCTTTTTTTAAAGAAGATGAATTGTTTTTACGCCTCACTCCTCTGCTAGTTGATCTGTAAATTATCTAATAAATAAAGCTTTATTCTGACATATAGCTGGCTAATACATATACTTTAAATGTCACAATTTTTCTGATAGAATAAAAATATGCTGGAACCAAATACAAGCATAAAAAATATAGGTAAATTAAGCCTAACAACAACTAAACGACTAAACAAATTAGGCATAAACACTGTTTATGACCTTCTTTTTTATTTTCCTTTCAAATATGAGATATTCAAAAAAACTTCTATTAAAAATTTACGGCCAAATACAAAAGTATGCGTAGTAGCTCAAATAGAAATTATTCAAAACAAACGTAGCGTTCACAAAAAAATGAACATCACCGAAGCTATTTTGAATGACGGAACGGGCAAATTAAAAGTTGTATGGTTTAATCAACCTTTTTTGGGAAAAATTTTAAAAGCAGGAGATATAATATCACTAGCTGGTAAAATTGAGCTTGACTTCGGCGGTTATTTAATGGCTTCGCCAATCTATGAAAAAATAAATTCGGGAACTCCTCTACACACTCAAGGTATAATTCCCAGCTATCATCTAACAGAAAAATTAAGCCAAAAACAATTAAGGTTTTTAATAAATAAAATTATACCTCTTGCTAAACAAATAAAAGATTGGTTGCCTTCCAGTATTAAACAAGAATTAAAATTATTAGATTTAACAGAAGCAATTCAAAAAATACACTTTCCCCAAAATGAATCAGATATTAAAAAAGCGCGAAAAAGATTATCTTTTGATGAGTTATTTTTAATTCAAATTCAAGCCCAGCTTATTAGAAAAAATTTGGATAAATACAAAGCTCCAACCATTCCTTTTGCTAAAAAATATGTTAAAAATTTTGTTAATAGCCTTCCTTTTAGATTAACAAATAGTCAACGCCAAACTGCTTGGGAAATAATTCAAGATATGGGAAAAGATAAACCAATGATGCGTTTATTAGAAGGTGATGTAGGTAGTGGAAAGACAATAGTGGCGATAATTGCAATGCTTAATGCTGTAACTAGCTTAAAAAATAATCAGGTAGTTATTATGGTGCCAACAGAAATTTTAGCTCTTCAGCATTATCAAACAATTACTTCTTTACTAAAAAATTTTAATATAAAAATTGCTCTCTTAACTAAAAGCGAAAAAAGATTAAATTCCCAAGAAAAAAAACTTTCTAAAAAAAAGATTTTAGAAATAATTAAGAGAGGCGAAGCTCAAATTATTATTGGCACGCATACCCTTATTCAAGAAGAATTAGAATTTAAAAATCTCGTTTTAGCGATTATCGATGAGCAACATCGCTTTGGTGTTAAACAAAGAAAACTTCTTATAGAAAAAGCGGGGCACAAAGAAATGATGCCTCATATGCTTTCTATGACAGCTACACCAATACCGCGCAGTTTAGCTTTGGCTCTTTATGGAGATTTAGATCTTTCAATAATC
This sequence comes from Candidatus Falkowiibacteriota bacterium, assembly GCA_026987855.1. Taxonomy (GTDB): domain Bacteria; phylum Patescibacteriota; class Patescibacteriia; order Patescibacteriales; family JALSMD01; genus JALSMD01. The sequence continues at coordinate 3,002 of JALSMD010000126.1, forward strand.
TCCGAAATGCCAAAAGGGCGAAAAAAAATTATCACTAAAGTTGTGCCCGAAGAAAAACGTCAAGCTGCATACGATTTTATTAAAGAACAACTAAAACAAGGGAGGCAAGCTTTTGTAATTTGTCCTTTAATTGATTACTCTGATAAATTAGGGGTAAAATCAGTTAAAGAAGAGTATAAAAAACTAAGAGAACAAATTTTTCCTGAATCTAATATAGCAATCCTACATGGTCGTTTGAAGCCAAAAGAAAAAGAAGAAATAATGCAAAATTTTTTAAATAAAAAAATTGATATTTTAGTATCAACCTCTGTAGTTGAGGTTGGGGTTGATGTGCCTAATGCAACAATTATGATAATAGAAGGGGCTGAACGGTTTGGTTTACCTCAATTACACCAATTTCGGGGACGTGTAGGCAGAGGAGAACATCAATCTTACTGTTTTGCCTTCACAAATAATAAAAATGAAAAAACCTTAAAAAGGCTACGAGCTTTTGAAATGTATTATGATGGCTTTAGTTTAGCAAAAATTGACTTAAAATTTCGCGGGCCAGGAGAAGTTTATGGCACGGCTCAAAAGGGCTTTCCTGAACTAAAAATTGCTAATTTATTTGATTATGACTTGATTAAATTAGCACGTGAACAGGCAATAAAAATTATTAAGAAAGACCCCAATCTAGCTAATTATCCTCTTTTAAAAGCAAAAATACAATCTTTCCCTTGACAATTTTTATAATATTTACTATTTTAATAAAAAATCTTTAACAAAAAAGGAGGACAAAATGAACAAAACTTCACAAAGCATTCGTTTTCGTTTTGTGGTGGACCCAATGCGTTTTTTTGGAAACCCATATATCCCAAGTTCAATTCAAAAAGCTATTAGAGAAGATGGTACTGTTGATCCGAAAAATATTATCGGAATTGCAACTCTCACGACTAATCCGGATATAATATTGATAATTATCAGATATAACGGCAGGCGAAATTTTATCCCTCTCACCTGCTTCCGACGCACTCCTCCGCCACAAAAACTACAAAAAATCATAGCAGAAAAAGGAGAAAAAAGAGGTAGATATATTATAGCAAATATAAATCTGAGGTAAAAAAAATAAAAGGCAAGGATAAAACTCCTTGCCTCTTTTCTTTTAATAATTATTTTTTAAAATTAAACATCACAAGGAATATCAACAAACTCAACTTTAATTCCAAAACGACGAGCAATTAAATTGCCTAAATTTTTTATTCCTAATTTTTCTGTATTATAATGTCCGGCATTAATAAAATTTATGCCAATTTCAATTATGCCTCTCACAACACTTTCACGCACATCACCACAAATATAAGTATCGGCGCTCGCCTCATAAGCTAATTCAAATTCCGGAGAAGCGCCTCCTGAAATAACCCCTATTCTTTTAACTAATTTGGGGCCTGCGGCAATAGTATATGATCTGGTGCCTAATTTTCTATTTACTATATCTACAAACTTATCAAACCTAACTTCTCTTTCTAATTCTCCGATAAAACCAACATTTAGTGGTTTACACTTTCTTATACCAAGAAGACGACAAAGGCTAATATTATTACCAATTTTAGGATGAGCATCTAAAGGTAAGTGAAAACCAGCTAAATTAATGTCATTTTCTAAAAGTAATTTTAATCTTTGGCGTAAAAATCCTTTAATTTGAGGATTGTTGCCTATTTGATTACCAAAAATTCCATGATGAACAATAATCATCTGGGCTTGCTTCTTTACAGCTTCTTTAATTAAGGCAGTAGACAAACTCACACCTGTTACTATTTTATTTACTTTTGGGCATCCCTCAACTTGTAAACCATTAAGACAATAATCACTAAAATTATTTACCTCTAAATATTCCTGGCAAAAATCAATAATGTTTTTAGTCTTTATCCTTTTATTCTTCATAAATATTATAAATTAAGAAGTAAATACAAAACAACCCCCCCAACAATAAATTCTAAAATAAAAATTTTTAGAAAAGTAATGCCAATTTTATCTAAATTAATAAACATAAACTAAACATCTAATTTTTCTTTAATAAAATTAACAATATCATCTAAACGCCAATCAGTTTTTACTAAGAAATCATAAACCTCAAACTTTGCCGCTTCAGCAACTTGATCAGGATCACTTAAATTAGTCAAAATTACAATAGGGACGGAAGAACCCCACTCGTCTTTCCTAATTTCTTTAGCAAAAGACAGACCATCAATTTTCGGCATTACAATATCAAGTAAAATCAAATCTGGTTTTTTCTGTAAGGCAACAGACAGGCCCTCTTCTCCGTTTCTAGCCTCTAACACTTCAAATCCTGCATGCTGAAATTTTTGAGACAAAGCTTTAAGTAAAGGAGCCTCATCTTCTACTATTAAAATTTTTTTCATAATATTAAAATTAATTTTTATGTCAAACCCAACTTTTTATCTCCTTTTTTGCGTTTCATTCCTTTTAAAGGAATTGTAACAAAAAAAGTTGTTCCTCTTCTTTTTTCATCTATTGGTGTCTTTATCTTGCCTTTTTCCAATAAAAGCTCTAAACTTGGGGATTCAAACCAAATCTTACCACCCGACCTTTCAATAATAGCCTTTGTTATATACAAACCAAGTCCAGTGCCAGTGGGCTCAATATTTTTAACATTGTCCGCTCTAAACAATTTTTTAAATACTTTTGGATGTTGATCGCGAGGAATTCCACAGCCAGTATCTGAAACCTTTATTAGAACGTTTGGATCACTTCTTTTTATAGTTATTCTAATAGTCCCTCCGGGCAAAGTATATTTAATAGAATTAGAAATTAAGTTCTTAAAAACGATTTTAATTAAACGCGGATCTAAATTAAGTAAAGGCAATTTGTCATATTTTTTCTCTAAAATAAGCTTTTTCTCTTTAATTTGAGGTAAAAAATCTCCCAAAACATCGTCAGCTATTTTTATCAAATCAACAGGTTTTGGCTCAATAGCAAAAGTCCCCATATCAACTCTAGAAACATCTAAAAGAGCGTTAACTAGTTCAATTAATCTTTCATTTGCATTATAAACTTCTTTTAAATATCTTCTTTGCTCTATATTAATTTTGCCAGCATCTTCACTCAAAAGAAAATCTATATACCATTTTATGATAGATAAAGGTGTTCGCAAATGATGAGAGGCTAAAGAAACAAAATCTGTTTTTGCTTGATCAATTTCCTTACTTTTACTAATATCCATCACTACCCCTGTGCGTAAACGACCTGTTAGTTCATTTAAAACGTTAGCTAATTGTCCTAACTCATCTTTGCTAGACAACTTTATCTTTTTTGCTAAATTGCCAGCAGCAATTTCCTCAATTTCAAAACACAATCTTTTAATGCGTCTGAGTAAATTTCGGCGACTATAATATAAATAGAAAATTATAGCAAAAAGCAATATGAACAGAGCCTCTAAAGATAGGCGGGGA
>JALSMD010000127.1 GCA_026987855.1 Candidatus Falkowiibacteriota bacterium
AATAGCCGATTTAAAGGGGAAAATAAGTGAAGAGGTGCCATCAGACAAAGAAGCCTTGCTTTTAGAAGAAATTTATAAGAAAACCAAAAAAGAATTGAAGGATAAAAAAGAAAATAATTTTGATTTAAAAGATATTGTTAAGTTAGTAAATGGCAACATAATTATGAAGGCCTTAGGTTTATCTCCTGGCCCTGAGGTCGGAAAAATAAAGAAACAAATATTAGAAGAAATTATGAGTAATAATAAATTAAAGAGCGAGGAAGATGTGAAAATTGAGTTAGAAGAAATTTTAAAGAGACTAAAAAAGAAAAAATTAAAATAGTAACCAAACAATAATTTTGATTTGTAAATTTTATTTTTATTATTTTTATTAAACAAAGATTACTACGCGTAAGGTTATTCTCACGCGTTTTTTCTTTGAAAGATAGTTGATTTTTGTTATAATTTTATTATAAGATTAAATAAATGTTTAGGTTAGATAAAAACAAGAAAGCCATAGCAATAGTTGCTCATCCTGATGATGAGACAATTTGGATGGGAGGAACCATTTTAAAAAATCAGCAATTAAAATGGACTATTTTTTCCTTGTGTCGTGCCGACGATTCTGATCGCGCGCCTAAATTTAGAAAAGTATGTAAATATTATGGTGCCCAAGCAATTATTACTGATTTAGATGACGAAGACAAATTGAGCATTGAAGAAACTATTCCAATTATTAAAAATTTAATTTTAAAATATATTACTAGAAATAATTTTGATTATATTTTTACGCACGGCAGACAAGGGGAATATGGCCACCCTCGCCATATTGGAGTTCACTTGGCAGTAAAAGAATTATTAGATCAAGGAAAGATAAACCCAGAAGTTATTTTTTATTTTAATTACCGAAAGAAACATTATAAAGAATTTTCTCCGTTAATTCCTCGTAAGAACTCTAATTTTATTGTAAAATTGTCTCGGTCTGAGTTTACTCAAAAAAAGAAAATAATGACTAGAATTTATGGTTTTGCTCCAGATGGAATTGACACTAACTATTGTACTAATCCAGAAGCGTTTTTGACATATCATGTTTTATAATTTAATGACGATAGATCAATTTAGATTTATGTTTCTTATTATTAAAATATAAAATTATATGAAGATTGCAGTTTTGTATGCTTATCCTCCAGAGCCAGATGGCTTAAGTATTCAAGGACATTTATTATATAAAGGCCTGAAAGAGTTAGGAGTAGAGGTAATGCCTTGTCATCATGCTCCTAGCTTTCAAAAACAATGGGTTTTAGATGCTTTTAAGCCAGATGTGGCCATTGGTGTAGGATGTTGGACATATGTTCCAGATATTGTTTTGAGCCCTTTAAACCAAGGCGTCCAACCTGTGCCCTGGTTTGTAGCCAATGGTTGGGTAGCTAATTACCATAAATTATTAAGCGAATTACCATTAGCTTTTGTTACTAGTCGTTGGGTGCGTGAAACCTATAAGCGCGATGGAGTTGATGTTAAAAATTATGAAGTTTTGCCTATTGGTTTTGATCCGGCAGAAATTAAGCCAATTCCTCGTGATGATTATAAAATCAAAAGATTACGCGAAATGTTGGGAGTTGCTGAACATGAGAAAATGATTTTAACAGTTGGTGGTGATGTGACCAGCAAAGGCGCCCAAGAAATGTTTAAAGCTTTGGCAGAAATTGATAAAGATTTTAAAAATTGGAAATATGTTCTTAAACATTGGGATTCAGAGTCAGCAGAAATTCATGGCAGAGAAGAAGACGCTTTAATAGAGCAATTAGGTTTAGATAGGGGTAAGATTGTTTACTTATCAGGTGCTTTTTCGCATGATTTTATGTCTTATTTGCTTTCAGCTTGCGATATTTATGCAGCGCCCTCGCGTTTGGAGGGTTTTGGTATGATACAAATGGAAGCAGAAGCTTGCGGCAAGCCAGTTATATCCATTAATGTCGGAGGGCCTGCTGACACGATTGTTCACGGCAAAACTGGCTTCTTAGCCGAGATTGGAGAGACGGTGGAACTAAAAGAAGAATGGGCTTATGAACATATGGGCTTTGATGCTGATCATAAAATTAAATTTGATAAACCAAAAGTGTTTGCCTACCGGGCCAGCATTCCAGATCTAGTTAAATATACAAAGATTTTGTTGGAAGATGATAAGTTGAGAGAAGAGATGGGCAAAAACGCTTTAGAACATGCTCGTACAAATTTTCACTATAAAAACATTGCTAAAAAAGCGTTAGATCTGATCAAAGAAAGATTGGACTTGGATTAAACGGATTTTAAACAAAATATCAAAGCGTTTTATATTTCTTGATTATAAAATTGTCTTAATTAATTTATTATGTGGCTTGTTGTAGCTTTAAGTTCATATTTTTTAAGCGCAGGCGTTCATGTAGCTGATAAATTTTTATTATCCAAAAAGTTTCACTCTTCTGTTGTATATGCTTTTTATGTTGGGATTTGGAGTGTTTTTAATGTTGTTTTATTGGTTTTAGCGCCTTGGATGCCTAGCCCAAAAGAATTTTTGATAGATGTGGCAGTTGGCATCTTGTTTTTAATAACTTTAATTTTTTGGTACAAAGCCCTTCATCAAAGTGAGGCTACAAGAGTTATACCAATTGTTGGCGCTTTAACACCGATTTTCTCTTTGTTATTATCAGTTATTTTTTTAGGAGAAACATTAAATCAACGCCAGCTTCTAGCATTTGTTATATTGATATCAGGAGGCGTTCTGATTTCTGTTAAACAAACAAAATTATATTTAATTAATAAAGTTATTATGCGCGTTAGGTATATATTGGGGACAATATTTGGCGAACCCCATGCCCGTTATCGCCCTGTGCGCCGTATGATTATCAACTCTTTGATTTCAGCTGCTCTTTTCGCTTGTTTTTATGTTTCAATGAAATATATTTATATGACTCAGCCATTTATTGGTGGCTTTGTTTGGTCTCGCTTGGGAACTTTTATTGGTACACTTTTGATATTATTAGTTCCTAAGTGGCGCTTTTTAATTAAAAAGCGCCATAAGGAAACTAGCACTCCTGTTAATTTTGCTTTTTTTCTCTCTGTTCGTTTTTTAGCTTCAGTTGCTTTTATTTTGTTTAATTTAGCAATTAGCTTGGGAAATGTTTCTTTGGTAAATGCTTTACAAGGAACTCAATATTTGTTTCTAATTTTTCTAGTAATTTTACTTTCTACTAAATTCCCCAAAATCTTAAAAGAAGAATTAGGACGAGGCGTGCTTTTACAAAAATTCATTGGTGTAATGTTAGTAAGCTTAGGTCTTTATGTTTTGGTTCAGTAGAAGTCCTCATAACTTATTTTAAGATCTTTAGAGTTTTTGCGAATTATATGTAAATATATTTAATTTTCATTTTTAAATTTGACTTAAAGTATGGCGTTATTAATTTTATTTTTCACAATTTTATATTTTTTCTTGGCTCGTTTTCGCTTAGACTGGGCCTTATTGGTTTTAATATTTGCTTTGCCGTCTTATTTAATTCGTTTTAAAATTTTTGATTTACCTTCTACTTTGTTAGAGCTAATGATTTTGATTTGTTTTTTTGTTTGGTTTTTTGGGCATACAGAATTTAAGAAATTTATTAGAGGAGAATATAATTTTAAAAATTTTTGGCAAAATTATAAAAAGAGAATAAAGTATCCTTTTGCTATAGAAATAATTTTAATTTTAATTATCTCTTATGTGGCTGTAGCCGTATCCGGTTTTAGCGTCAGGGCTTTGGGCATTTGGCGCGCTTATTTTTTTGAACCTATTTTATTATTTATCATTATTGTAAATGTTTTTGGGCCTCATATAAAACAAAACAGGGAATTGCGATGTAATTATGATAAATGTCCCCTAAGGTTTATTTTGAGTAGAGTTAAGCAATTAGTTTGGTTTCAAAAATTAGCATCTAGAAATAAAGATATTAAAGTTTTTGATTCTTTAGAAAAAATTATTTTAGCTTTATCTTTGTCAGCGCTTTCTATCTCTTTGTTCGGCATCTGGCAAAATTTTAGTGGCGCTCTTTGGCTGGAAAAATGGCAGGCAGCGGGACGTATTACTTCTGTTTTCCCTTATCCTAATGCTTTAGGATTATTTTTGGGGCCAATTGTAGCATTGCTTATTGGATATTTATTTGGCCTTGTAAAATATAAAAAATTATTAAAAAAAGAAAATAGTCAAGATAAGCAAATATTAGATAAACGGCTAAAACAAAAGATTATTTTTATTTTCGCAAGCATAATTTTGTCTTTAACAGCTATTTTTTTGGCACGATCAGAGGGAGCTTTAGTCGGTGTGTTAGTTGCGTTTTTATTTATGATGTTTTTTTGGAGTTCTAAAAGTAGGGCTATTATTTTTGTCTTTGTTTTTTTGGCAATAGGTATAGTTTTGTCTTCAAATGATATACAACAGAAAGTTCAACAAAAAATATTTTTACGCGATCTTTCAGGCGAAATTAGAAAACAGCAATGGCGTGAGACTTGGAAAATGTTAACCAGTAGCCCTTCCCATTTTATTTTAGGTTCAGGATTAGCTGGTTATCAAACGGCGATTAGGCCATTCCATCAAGAAGGCATATTTTTTAATAAAGATAATGACCCAGATTTTAGGCGCAAAATTGTTATTTTTAATGAGAAATATAAAGCTGAACATTGGCAGCCAGTAGAAATTTATTTATATCCCCATAATATTATCTTAAATTTCTGGACCGAAATTGGTTTGGCTGGCGCTTTCTTGTTTCTATGGTTGATTGTTAAGTATATTGATGAAGCTTTATTTTTGCGACAATATTCAGAAAAATATGAGCAAGGAGTACTTTTGGGTTTGGTTGGCTCTATGGTCGTGATTATGGTACATGGTTTAGTTGATGTTCCTTATTTTAAAAACGATTTAGCTGTTTTGTTTTGGGTTTTAATAGCTTGTTTAAGCATTTTAAAACTTAAAAAAGAAATAAGAAATAAAATACTATAATTATAAAAGTAATTTAGCAGAGATTATCAAATATGCAAACTATAAAAATCAATCCTCGTAAAATCAATAAATATAATTTAGAGTTTATTGCTGATAATTTTAAAGAAAAGAAAGTAATAGTATATCCGGCTGAAACTATATATGGTATTGGAGGTATAGCTTCTGATAATAGGGTCATCAAAAAAATTTATAAACTGAAGAAAAGGGACACAAGCAAAACATTTATTATTTTGGTAGGCAGTTTTTGTATGCTTAAAAAATACTTTTTTGTTAATGCAAAGCAAGATAAGTTTTTAAGAAATGTTTGGCCCAAGCCTTTTGGCACTAAACGAGTGCGACCAACAACGGTAATTTTAAAATCGCGCGGGATTTTGCCAAAAGTGTTGGAAAAGAATAGCACTATTGCTGTTCGTTTGCCAATGGCTAATCAATGGGGAAGAGATTTTCTTATCCCTTTAATTAAAAAAATAGACGAGCCAATTATTTCTACTAGTTTAAATATAAGTGGCCAAAAACCTATAGACGATTTGAAAAATATAGAAAAAATTTTCCCTCAAGTTGATTTGGTAGTAGATAGAGGTAAATTGCCTTCAAGAAGGCCTTCGCGTATTATTGATTTAACAGATATTGAGAATGTTAAAATTATAAGGTAAATATTGATGTTTATTTAGG
>JALSMD010000128.1 GCA_026987855.1 Candidatus Falkowiibacteriota bacterium
GTTGACGCTACATTAACTTTTACAATTTCTGGCTTGAATGCAGGCGAAGTTGTTAACGGGGTTACCTGTAATGCTACCAGCACTGCCACTTCCACACCATTTGGCACATTATCAGTTACTGCTTCAACCACTGTCTGTCAACAATTAGCAGTAAGCACTAATGCTGATGATGGATTTACAGTCACTGTTGAACAAGACCAAGAATTAACTAGTGATAGCGGCTCTACCATTAATAGTTTTGACAACTCTCCAGATGGTACTGGTTCAACTACTCCCCATAGTTGGGCTGCTCCAGCAGGAATTTTAGATAATTACAATACTTATGGCCATATGGGGCTTACTTCAGAAGATTCAACTTTAAGTAGTGGCGATGTCTTTGGTGATGCTCTTTATGTTGGTTTTAATGGAACTGATCCAGTAGAAGTGATGTATCATAATGGTCCAGCCGATGGTTCCACTCCTGACAAAGGCATTACACAAGTAGCCTATACTGTTGAAATTATGGGATTACAAGAAGCAGGTGATTATGAAAATAGATTAACTTATATTTGTACTCCGACTTATTAAAGCTCTTTGTTTCTTCATATTTCTAAAAGCTACGCCTAAAAGGCGTAGCTTTTTAATTGTCCACAATTATAAATATGTTTGTTAAATTTCTGTGTATAAAGTGCATTTAAAGTTTTTATAAAGATTTATTGATTATTAACTAATTGTTTTTTTGGCTAACATTACATTATTTTTTAAACAATATTTTTTTGTAAAAATTTTCAAAAATAAAAAAATATGTTATAATAAACACTAAGTAGAAATGTCCATTTGGACCACAAAGGTCGAATTTCTACAAAAAAGATAAAAAATTTTTTCAAAAAAAGATAAAAATTTTTTCAAAAAAAGATAAAATTTTTTTAAAAAATTATTTAAAAAAGTAGTGTTAATTAGCTAATTAACAAACAATTAACAAGTTTGTAAACATTTTATTAACAATTCAACAGACTTGATTATTAAAAACACTTTAATAATTAAGTTTAATCCCCATGCTCAAAAATAGACAGAAAAGGCTATTTCTTGTTGCTATTATTATTTTTTCTCTTATTTCTGTTTATACCTATATTCCTTTTGCTGAAGCCGCTTCTTTGACAGACGCTAAAGACACTATTAGTGACTCTGACTTAGGAGCAACAGGAGTTACCCATACTATTCAGTTTACAACCGGACAAACATTGTCAGCTGGATACTATATGCAAGTGATTTTGCCTTCCGCATTTACTAACATTGCCACTTCTTCTATTACTTGTCCGGATGCAGCCAGCACAACTCCTTATATTTTTGGAGGCGGAACCCAAAGTTGGGATATTAGATGTGTAGTTGATACTGGAGAAACTGTTGCCACAGGCACTAAAACATTAGTAATAGCCAATACCACTAATCCAAGCACTGCCGGAGACTATACTGTTGATTTGGCTACTAAAGACAGCAGTGATGTCGAAATAGAATCGGCTCAGGTCAAAGTATATATTATTGACGATGTTACTGTTACAGCAACAGTAGATGCTAGTTTGACATTTACTATTAGTGGTGTTGATGCTAATACAACTATTAATGGGGTAACCACTACTGGAACTACTACTGCAACTGCTATTTCTTTTGGTACCCTTAACACAAATGCTTCCTCTACCTTAGGACAAGCATTAGCTGTTTCTACAAATGCTACAGATGGTTTCGTGGTTACTGTTCAACAAGATCAGGAGTTAACCAGTGCTGCCGGTGCTACTATAAATAGTTTTGACAACTCTCCAGATGGCACTGGCTCAACCACCCCACATAAATGGACAGCTCCACTAAATGTTTTAGATTCTACTAATACCTATGGTCATATGGGTATTACTACCGATGATGCAGACTTAGCTACTGATTTTACAGGTAGCAAATATGCTGGTTTAAACGGCACTGATCCGTTGACTATTATGAGTCATAATGGACCAGCTGATGGAGTTACCCAGAATAAAGGTTATGCCAAAGTAGCCTATACTATAGAAATTACTGATCTACAAGAAGCAGGAGACTACACCAACACCTTGACTTATATTTGTACACCGACTTATTAGCCTTTTAAAACCCAAAAAAGCCTCTACCAATATTGGTAGAGGCTTTTTTATTATATTTGTAAAATCAATAAAAAATTGGTAAAATATAGTATATTAAATATAGTATATTAAAGTTAGAGAAACTTGATTTTAATTTTTAATTTTGAAAACTAATGAAAAGAACAATCTATGTCCTAACTTTTGTTTTTTTGTTAATATTTTTTTTAAATATTAATTTTAAAGAAGCTTTAGCGCAACCTTCAATGGGAATAAAGATTAGTCCAGTACGCATAGAAGATATTGTTGACCCAGGTGAGACAATAACTAAATATGTCAAAGTAGCTAATGAATCTAATCAGAAAAAAACTCTATATGTTTATTTAAGAGACTTTAAAGCTGAAGGAGAGGAAGGTAAACCAAAATTGATTGCTCCTGGTTCAGAAAAGGGATATTTTTTAGCTTCTTGGATTGACATCACTAAGGACGGTATAGAATTTGCTCCCTGGGAAGAAAAAATTATTCAATTTCAAATTCATGTTCCTGATAATACTGGCCCAGGAGGGTACTATGGAGCAATTTTATTTGGCGCTCAACCGCCTAAATTGAATATTGAGGGCGAGGACAAAGGCGCCGGAATGGCTATTGCCCAACAGACAGGGTGTTTAGTTCTTTTACAGGTATCAGGTGATGTCATTGAAAAAGCAGAAATTAGAGAATTTAGCACAGACAAGGATTTTTACAGCACCCCCTTTAAAGTAAATTTTTTAATTAGAGTAGAAAATTTAGGGAATGTACATGTTAAGCCACACGGAGCTATTACTATTAAAAATATGTTTGGGAAAAAGGTGGCTGAGGTAAAAGTTAATGACAAGGGGGCAAATGTTTTGCCTAATTCTATTCGTCGTTTTAAAGTTAATTGGGAGGGCGATAGTGGTTTCGGTAAATATACAGCAGAGTTAGGTTTAAGTTACGGAACCGCTGTTAGCAAAGGCGGTAAAGGCAAACAATCTATTTTTTCCACAATTACCTTTTGGATTATTCCTTGGCGAATTATTATTCCTGTTGTTTTAGGACTGATATTTTTAGGTAGTTTAATATTTTTATTTTTAAGATTATATAAAAACAAGGCGGTAAAAAAAGCTATGGAACGCGCTGGTCTAAGGCACCTCCCATACAGCCCTAACTATACAGGACCATCGCCGACTCTACACCTTACAATTGTCTTAATTATTGTTTCACTTGTTTTGTTGTTGGTAGTAGGAGCTGCCTATTTATTATTTTTCGCTTGAAAGTAATTAAAATTTGTTATGTTTAGAAAAATAATTTTAATATCTTGTGTTTTTATAGCTATTGGATATATAGGGAAAATAGTTACTGCCCAAGAGGAACCAGGAATTAAGGTTAGCCCTTATATTATTGATGAAAAAGTTCATGCTAAAGATATTTTAGAATATGATATTATTTTAAAAAATAATTACAATCATAAAGTTGATTTATATGCAGTTGTTAACGATATTTTACCAGAAGAAGGCAACAAAGATTTTGATTACAAGGCTGATAAAAGTGTTTCATTGTCTAAATGGATAAATATTAAAAGAGGAGTTATTGAGTTATCTCCTGGCGAGGAAGAAAAAATTCCTTTAAAAATAAAGGTTAATTTGAGCGCTAAACCAGGAAAGTACCATGCAGTTGTTATATTTTCTCAAGGAACAAATAGAACGCAAGCAGAACTAGAAGCTAAAAAGAAAAATCAACCAAAAATTTTAATAAATATTGAAGTAGAAGACGAAATTGTTGAGAAAGCGCAAATTGATTATTTTTCTTCTGCCAAAAATGTTTTTTTTAAGACCCCTGTTTCTTTTTTTGTAAAATTAGAGAATTTAGGCAACAAAGAAATAACACCTAAATGTTCAATAAGCATTTATAACCGCAAAGGTAGAGAAATAGATATTTTGGATTTTAATTCTGAAAACAAAGCAATTTCTCCTGGGGAGACACAAAGTTTTTCAGTTGACTGGAATCCAAAAAAGGTAAGTGGTCGTTTTAAGGCTAAGCTAAATATTTTTTATGGACAAAAAGAGGACAAAATATTACAAGACATAATTTATTTTTATTATTTACCTTGGCAAAGAGTTGTAATTTTTGTAGGCATAATTTTTTTAATAGTCATTGCTTTAACTATATTTTTGTTTAAAAGGACATATCATCATACTTCTCATACTCACCATTATATTCATAATAAAATACTAGATTTAAGACAAAAAAACAAAAAGTAATTAAATATATGTTATCGTACAAACATTTTTTGACAATTTTAATAGTAATTATTTTAAGTGTTTGTACTTTTAAGTCTGTTTATGCTCAAGGTGATATTTTAAATAAAAAAGATAAGCTTACTCTAACCATTACTCCTCCTCTGATAAAAAACAATATTAACCCAGGAGAGTCTTGGGCTAGCTACATCAAAGTAGTAAATAATAATTTAAAAGCAATTGATGTATATACCTATATTTTTGATTTTAAAAGTGCCCCTGACGGAGGCGTAGAATTTATTCAACAAAACTTAGAGAATGCTTTAAATTTCAGCGAAGAGGATAATAAATTTTTATTAAGTCAATGGATTAGCATAGAAAGAGGACCTATTCATTTAGAGCCACATGAAAGCAAAAAAATCCCTTTTAGCATTAGAGTGCCTGTTGATGCTGAACCAGGAGGACATTATGCCGCTATTTTGGTTGGAACAAAGCCTGTAAGCAAAATAAAAGGAACAGGAATAAAAATTTCTTCTATGGTGTCTTCTTTAGTAATGATTAGTGTTGGCGGCAATATTATTGAAAGAGCTGATATTAGAGAATTTTATACAGATAGATCATTGTATTCCCAACCAAAAATAAAATTTATTTTGAGATTAGAAAATACTGGCAATGTTCATATACATCCCCAAGGAGAAATAAAAATTTATAATTTTTGGGGCAAAGAAGTAGGAAGTATTCCTATTAACCATAATACTAGCTTTGGCAATGTTTTACCCGAAAGCACCCGCAAATGGGAATTTGACTGGGAAGGAGAAGAAAATTTATTAGATATGGGACGTTTTAAAGCAACAGTTGTTTTGACTTATGGAGAAGAAGCGAAAGAAACAGTATATAGGAGTGTGTATTTTTGGATTATATATTGGCGTCCTATATTAGTATCTTTAGCTATTTTATTGGCAATTATTTTAATCATTATTATTTCTGTAAAAATTTATGTTAGAAAAGCTATTAAAAATGTAGAAAAAAATATTCAGTTAGCTAAAATGGAAGAGAACAAAAAAGAGATTTCGGTGATTCCTTCTTCTGAAAATGGAATAATTAATTTACGCTCTCCAAAACAAAAAAGAAAATAAATAATTAATTTATATGTTAGAAAAGTTTATTGCTACAATTCACAAATTAAAGATTTTCTTTTTCCTGTTTATATTGATTTCTTTTTTATCTGTATTGGGAACAAGCCCATTAGACTTAGGAAAGTTTATTGGCGCGCAAATTGGTTCAGCAGTGGGTATTAAAGTAACAGCTGGTGTTCCTGCTAATCCTTTTAACACTTTAGCCCTTCAATTAAAAGAGAAGGAAGAAAAATTAGCGCAAAAAGAAGCTGAATTAAACAAAAAAGAAGAAAAGTTAAATAAAACCGCCAGTTTACAAAATAAATTGATTTTAGCAATATCAATTGGACTTGTGGTTTTATTTTTTCTGATTATTTTAAATTATTACTTGGATTACAAAAGGAGGAAGAATGAAAAAAATTCTTAAAACAATTAAATATTTTTTAGTAATTTTGTTGGCAGGAGTTTTGGTTGCAATGGGGTTAAACGCTGCTGATCGTTATGGTAATTTTTCTGAATCAATTATTGGCCGTTTAATAAACAAAAAGACAGAAGGTCCTTGTCCTTCGGATATGGTTTTTGTCCCCTCCAGTAATGGAGGTTTTTGTATAGATAAATATGAGGCATCAGCAGGACCTAATTGTCCTCATATTAATCCTAACAACCAGTTAGAAACAAGATTAAATTTGGCCAGCGCTGAATGTTCTCCTGTATCAGTAGCAGGAGCTGTGCCATGGAGATTTATTTCTCAGTCACAGGCAGCTGAAGCTTGTGCTAAGGCGGGAAAAAGGTTGCCAACACCCAAAGAATGGTATCAAGCCGCTTTGGGAACATTAGATAAAAATTTAAGTTGGGGGCCCAATGATTGTCATGTAAATAAAAATTGGCCAGAACAGCCAGGCAAAACAGGCACAGGAAAAAATTGTGTTTCCAGCGCAGGCGCTTATGATATGATCGGTAATGTTTGGGAATGGGTAGATGGAACTATTGACGATGGGATGTATAATAATCGTGAATTACCTTCCCCCGGATTTATTATTAGTGTTGATAGCGAAGGTATTCCCATTGAAACCGATTCTAACAATCCTAACGAAAATTATTATAATGATTATTTTTGGATAAAAAAG
>JALSMD010000129.1 GCA_026987855.1 Candidatus Falkowiibacteriota bacterium
AGTAATAATAGGGTTCTTTATTTGTTCTATATAAAATAAAAGGAGGATGAAATTTTAAAGTTGTAAAATTATTAACAAAACAAAAGGAAAGGAGGTATGGTACGATGAGAGACATTACAAAAAAAAACAGATGTTTTAATTTCTGAATTCTCTAGAACTACAGAGAAGATTTTTTCTTTGGAGGAATTTAAAGAAAAATTAAAGACGAAAAAGCAGCTAATTATTAAATATGGTGTGGATGTTACCGCACCATTTTTACATTTAGGGCATGCAGTAAATCTTTGGATGATGAGAAGATTACAGGAGGAAGGACACAAAGCTATTTTTCTTATTGGAGACTTTACGACTAAAATTGGAGACCCGACAGGACGTTCTGAAACTAGGCCCATAATTCCTGAAGAGGAAATAAAGAAAAATGCCCAGGAGTTTATAAAACAAGTTTCCACAATTTTAATTACAGACGATCCAGAAGTTTTTGAAATAAAAAGAAATTCAGAATGGTTTTCCAGAATGAGCACAGCAGAGTTTATTTCCTTATTGTCTATGATTACTCATTCGCGGCTAATATCAAGAGATATGTTTCAGAAAAGAGTTGAAGAAAAAGGAGATTTATATGCATGAATTAATTTATCCAATTCTTCAAGGATATGACTCTGTAATGTTGAGATCAGACCTTACAATAGTAGGCACCGACCAGTTATTTAACGAGATGATGGGGAGATTTTTCCAGGAAAAATTTGAACAAGAACCACAGGTTATAATTACTACAAAAATTACTCCTGGACTTGATGGAAAATGTAAACAGAGCAAAAGTCTTGGAAATTATGTTGCGATAGCCGACTCACCTAGAGATAAATTTGGTAAAATAATGAGTTTGCCTGATAATCTTATTATTCAATGGATGGAAGTTTATACTACTATTTTATTAGATAAGATTAAAGAATATAAAACAAAAATGAGTAATAAAGAAATAAATCCAAGAGATGTTAAATTAGAGTTAGCAAAAGCAATAGTAGAGAGATATCACGGGAGAAAGATGGCTGAAAGAGAGGAAAAATGGTTTTTAGAAACTTTCTCCAAGAGAGAATTTCCGGATAATACTCCTGAAATTATTATTGAAAACCAGAGAATAACGGCATTAGAGTTGGTCTCTCATTGTTTTCCCAAAAAAAGTAAATCAGAGACAAAAAGATTAATTATATATGGTGCATTAAAGGTCAATGGAAATAAAGTTGATGACCCTCATCAGGTGATCAATTTAGATAATGGCGTTAATTATGTTAAAATTGGCAAAAGAAACTTTTTTAAAATAAAGCTAGGCGTATGAAATTTCTAAAAAAAATCTACAAAAAAGTGGTGCCTAGAAGAGAGTTTTCATTCTCGTCTAGATACCTAAGTTAAAAACTCCTTTTAAAAAGGGGAGGTCTATATTAGCCCCCTTTTAAAAGGAGATACACGAAGTTATTAAAAATTTTTATCTTTAAATAAATAAGAGAGGTGTTTAAAATTAGTAATATTATTAAAGATATTCTTAGCGTTGTTAGCTTTGTTTCCTAATTGTTATTTTAAACGTCGCCGCATTAGTAAAATTTATATTAGGGAGCTTGGGATAATAAATTAATAGATATTTTATTTTAAATAAACTATGGTTATTTAATTTTATTAAATTGTTAAATATTATTTCATCTATTGTCTCAAAAGATAAATTGTAATAAAAGTGATATTAAAATAACTAGCTATCTTAAAGTTAATTTTCATTATTGACTAAAAAATTGTATCTTGGCAACAGATCTTAGTTAATGTACCAAGTTGACAAAAAGAAAAAAATTATTTAATATTAAATAAAAGTTTTAATAAACTTTTATTTTTTATTTGTTATAACTAAATAAATAAATTTCAGTCTGTTTTTTTGTTGTCTAAAAAACTGGCTGAAAGAATATATAAGTTATGTTGGTTATTAGATTATCAAGGGTCGGTAAGAAAAACAAGCCTATGTATCGTTTGACTATTTCTGAGAAAGCTCGTGATCCATATGGCCGCGCTTTAGAAATTTTGGGGTCGTATAATCCCTACACTAAAGAGCTTAAAGTTAAAGCTGACCGTATTAAGTATTGGCTTAGTGTCGGCGCAGGAATGTCTCCTACAGTTAATAATCTTTTGGTAAGCAATAAAATTATTGAAGGAAAAAAAGTAAAAGCTTCTAAAAATAAGAAAAAGAAAGGAGAAGCACAAGCGGAAGCTGGCAAAGAGGAAGCAAAAAAAGAAGAATCTGGTGAGTCTAATGAAAAATAATTTTATATATAAAAGAGCGATAATAATGCTCTTTTTGTCCCCGTAGTTCAATGGATAGAACACCAGCCTTCTAAGCTGGCTATGGGGGTTCGATTCCCTCCGGGGACACAAGAATATAAAACAGAACTAAAATGTAAAAGCGTTTATGTGCAACTTATAACTCATAATGCGTAACGAGTTAGTGATTAAGAATAGACTGACCAAAAATCAAAGTCAAAAAACAAAAAATAATAGCCAAAATTTTAAAGCAATAATAAAATAATTTTATTTTGGTTTTAAAATTTTAAACTACTTTTAGTTTTTCATTTTTACTTTCACGTTTATTATGATATGCGTTTCACATTATGTGTCACGCATGAATGTTTTTCATTTATATATATTTAATTATGGTGGCCATAGTTCAATGGTTAGAACATCGGATTGTGGCTCCGATAATCCGGGTTCGATTCCCGGTGGCCACCCAAAATGATTTTTAGTTTGCTCAATTATTATGTTTATTTTAAAAAACAATACAGGCGCTACTGCTTTGTTTATTGTTTTAACAATTAGTATTGTTTCTTTTTTGGTAGCTAAAAATGTTTCAATTCTAGGTTTGGGCGAGCTTGATATGAGTTATACCTCCTCCAAAGAAAAGGAGGTTTTTTATTTAGCAGAGTCTTGTTTAGAAGAAGTCTTGCATCGCCTACAATTTGATAACTCCTACTTGGCAGATGGCGAAATTTTAAATTTAACAGACGGCAGTTGTGTAGTTAACATATCTTCTAATAATTCATTTCGCTTAATTAACATTAAGGCAGAGAAAGGCAATTATTATAAAACTTTAAATGTCAATGTAGAAATTTTATCAAATAGAATAGTTTTGCGAGGTTTTAGTGAATAACCAATCTTAAAAATAAAAAGCCGCTTATTGTGAAAGCGGCTTTTATTTTTTTATCTTGCAGGGTCAAAGCCTTTGCTCTGTAAACAATAATTAACTTTCTTTGCAACCTCATTAAAGCATCTATCAGGATTGCCTTTACATAGTTTTTTGTTGTAGAAAGGATCCAGATCACAGGGATAAACAAAGATTTTTAAAAATTTATGTTGTTTAAATTTGATATTTATGTACTTCTCTGCCGTCACCATAATCGGTTCAATTAAAATATCAGCTTGTGTTAGAGGACTAATTGTTTTCCATCCATTCGTTTTAAAGGCTCTAATTATTTTTTCCGCATTTTTGTAATTGTTGACTATATCATTGATTTCATTTCTATTATA
>JALSMD010000130.1 GCA_026987855.1 Candidatus Falkowiibacteriota bacterium
CATCTAAACGTATCAGTTTCTTTTGTGTGGAGCCATGTTCGTAAAAAAATTTCCCAAAAGAAATTATAAAATAAATTTCTTTTTGAGATATAGATATATTCGGCACTTTTTTCTTCTGACGATAGTCATTAGATTGCCCAGCTAAAGATGAACAACAGAAAATTAACAAAACAAATAACACTAACAAATTGGTTAGCTTTTTCATTTTATCCCCCTTTTTTAGTTATTTTCAAAGATCATTTTGTTTTATTATAAATAAAAAGTTAAAAAAATCAAGGTTTATATTTGTTAGTCTTAATAAGTTCATCTACATTTTGAGTCATGAGGCCTGCTAACAACACAGCAAGAGAGTAGGTTGAAATGCGCCGGGTTAATACAGAAGCTTGACAAATAAAAGTTTATGTGGTAAGTTTAATATTAATAATTATTAAATCGTTTTGTTAAAAATTAAAAAGCCAGTAGTAAGTTTTATTTATTACAAAAAAGGTTTTTGTTTTTTAACAAACAAAGAAAACGGATGAATGGTAATTCATTTGGCGCTCGCAAAATGTATCAAGGAAATTGGACTTGTGCGAAATGCGGCGCTTCCATTACCGAACTTCCTTTTGAGCCGGATAATTCTAGACCGCTCTATTGTCGTGATTGTCATCGTGCAAGACGCAATAAATTTAGGCAAGCTAGGTAGATAAAGATAAAAAAAGCAGATTTCGTTAAAGGAGTCTGCTTTTTTGTTTGAGACGTTTTTTTAGTTTGATTAAATTGATTAAGAACTTAGCACTATCTTTTGCGATATTAACTTTGCTTTTTCTTTTGTTATATCTATTTTCTTCCCAGTTAACAGGAATTTCTTTAATTTTAAAATTAGAATATTTAGCCCAAATAACAAGCTCAGTATCAAAAAACCATTGATCACTTGTTATATAGGAAGCAATAGCTTTAAATTTACTCAATTTTATAGCTTTAAATCCGCATTGTAGGTCAGAGAATTTATGCCCTAAAATAAGTCGTGATAAAAAATTATATCCTTGGGAACTTAATTCTCTCAAAAACGATCTTTGAATATTTGAATCAGGCAGAAGTCTAGAGCCAATTACTAGATCACTTCTATTTTTAAGAATTGGCGAAATTAATCCTTGGATATTATCTAAAGATACAGCCAAATCAATGTCCATATAACTTACTATATCTGCTCGGCTAAGCAGCCAATATTTTTTTAGAGCCTGCCCTCTCCCTGCTTTTTTGATATTAATATATTTTATATGTTTATGATATTCTTGAGATAATTCTTTGCTGATATTTAAGGTAGCATCTGAACTGCCATTTACAATAATTACAATTTGCCAATTAAAACCAAAATTTTGATTTTTACAATAATTCAGAAGCATTAAAACACTTGATCGTAAAATTTGTTCTTCATTGTAAACAGGGAGACAAAATTCTACCACCATATTATTATTTTATTGCTTAAGGTAAACATAAGAGTTTTTGTCCTCATAAATTTGTTTCCATTCAAGAGATTTGCCTAGATAATTTATTAGATTGTTGGTAGGATTTTTCAGTTTGTTTTCATCAAAGCTAAAAACAAAGCGTTCTAGCCAATTTAATTTTATTGGCCGTGGCTTGCTAAGCAAAACTAGCTTAATGTTATGCTGTTCTAGCTTATTTTTAACTTTTTCTTTTGTAAAAAATTCGTTATATTCTTCTAACATAGTATGTTCAGCAAATTTGTATTGCGGCAACCTGCCATCAATAAATAGTTTTTTTTCTGGCCATACCCAGATTAGAAAGCCGCCCCAACCATATTCATTAAATATTTTTAACTTATTATATTGGTGATTATTTTTAATAAATTTAACGGCCGCGCAAGGATATCTTTGGCAAAATTTATGATTTGTAAAAGGATTATTTGTAAAATTAGTTTCAACTACAAACAAGCTGCTTGCAAAAAACAGCGTTAATATTAAATATGTTTTTGCTAAGCGAGACAAATTTGATAAATCTATTTTCAAAGTAGAAAAATAATTTGTTAAAAAATTGATAACAAGAGGAAAAGAAGCTACAAAAAACAAGGGGAAATGCCTTCTTGATTTTATTGCTAAAATAAAAAAGAGAACAAAAAGACAAGAATTCCATAAATCAATTTTATTAGATTGTTTTTGTGTAAATGCAAAATAGAGATATAAAATAAAAAAGCTTGAAGCAATGGCTAAATAAAATATTTGATAATAGTTTAGAGAAAAATAATAAATGGGTAACCACTCTTTTATATGGGTTAAATAGTAGGTGTTAGAAGCATACTCAGACAGGAAGCTATATAACTTTAAACCATAGGGTGTTAATGTGGTAGAGATAATTGTTAAAATTATAATCAAAAAAGCTTTATTTAATTCTTTAAAACTTAGAGCACTATCTAAATTTAAGTAGTAAAATTTTGTAGAATATTTTTTTAAGATAGTTTTTATTATATTGATTGTTAACCATAAAAATAGCAAAAAAATGCCTATTAGGAATCCAGCATGAGCGCAAGCCCAAAAATAAAAAAGAGGAATAAGCCAGAAGATTATTGAAAGTTTTTTTGTTTGATTATATGTGTAAAGTATTATTAAAAGTATAGCTAAGTTTAAAACTGTTATTTCCTGCATCCTAACACCTATGTGTGGCGACATAGCAATGATGCCAAATGCTTGGAAAAATAAGATAAACAAAGAAGCATTTCCGTCTTTAGTAAAATATTTTTTAATAAATATATTTAAAATTATTAAAGTTGTTAATATAAGAAAAGCAAACAAAAAATTCAGGGCAATATATCCAAAATGACTATATATAAAAAAAGTTATTAAATTAAGAAACCATTCATGATCAACCCACGTTTTCCCTTCTAATGTATAGTTATAATATTCAAGGTGTGGCACAGCTTTTTCAAGCCATATCTGCTCACCAACTCTTAGGTGCCAGCCAAAGTCAGGATCTAAATAAGAAAAAGAATTATATAATAAATAAGAAAAAAGTAATAAAT
>JALSMD010000131.1 GCA_026987855.1 Candidatus Falkowiibacteriota bacterium
CAAACAAAAAAAATCCAAAGTTTGTGCTTTGGATTTTTTTGTTTAGTGCAGACACATTACTAAATTTAAGAGCCTGTGGATTATTTAATTCAAAATAACATGGTGTCCAAAATGATGTGGACTAATACAATACATTGATTTTTTTTAGAAATAATTATATAATTATATTGTTTAAAAATTTAAAAAACTAAGGAAAAATTATATGTTTTTTTTAAATAAAATTTTTGGTGATCCTAACAAAAGAGTAATAAAAAGGATACAACCCATTGTTGATGAGATTAATAAGCTTGAAGATAATATTAAGAAGAAAAATTTAGAGGAATTAAAAGAATTAACAGGCCACTTTAAGAAAGAAGCCTCAAAAAAAACAGATAAAGATTTGGGAAGATACTTAGATGAAATTCTACCAACAGCTTTTGCTATTGTGCGAGAAGCGTCTAGGCGTATCCTAGGAATGAGACATTACGACGTTCAATTAATTGGCGGTATAGTTTTACATAAAGGACAAATTGCTGAAATGAAAACAGGAGAAGGAAAAACACTAGTAGCGACCTTGCCTTTGTATTTGAATGCCTTAGCTGGCCGTGGCGTTCACCTTGTTACTGTAAACGATTATTTGTCTAGAGTGGGCGCTGGATGGATGGCGCCTGTTTATTATGCTCTTGGTTTAAGTACAGGTGTTATTGTGCATGATAATGCTTTTGTCTATGATCCTGATTATGAAGACGAAAAACAAACAGACCCGCGACTAAAACATTTCAGGCCAGTAGGTAGAAAAGAAGCCTATTTATGTGATATTTTATATGGAACTAATAATGAATTTGGCTTTGATTATCTAAGGGACAATATGGCACCTAGTTTGGAGATGATGGTGCAGAGAGATTTACATTATGCTATTGTTGATGAAATTGATTCTATTTTAATTGATGAAGCTCGCACCCCACTAATTATTAGTGCTCCTGCTGAAGAGTCAACTGATAAATATTATAAGTTTGCAGAATTAGTTAGTCGTTTGAAAGAAAACGAAGATTATAATGTTGACGAAAAAATGCGAGCTGCTACTCTCACAGAATCAGGAATAGCAAAGATGGAAAAGTGGTTAGGAGTAGACAACATTTATACAGAAAGGGGTATAAGAGAGGTGCATCACATTGAACAAGCTTTAAAGGCCTTGACCTTATTTAAGAAAGATAGAGATTATGTTGTAAAAGATGGAGAAGTTATTATTGTAGATGAGTTTACTGGCCGTTTAATGCCTGGTCGCAGATATAGCGATGGGCTTCATCAGGCAATTGAAGCAAAAGAGGGAGTCAAGATTCAAAGAGAATCTCAGACTTTAGCTACTATAACCTTTCAAAATTATTTTCGTCTTTATAATAAGTTAGCAGGAATGACAGGAACAGCAGCTACTGAGGCAGAAGAATTTGCTAAAATTTATGATTTAGAAGTAGTAGTTATTCCAACACATAAACCAATGATCAGAAAAGACTATAATGATTTAATTTATAAAACAGAAATGGGAAAGTTTAAGGCAGTCGTTCGTGAGGTCAAAAGGCGACATGAAAAAGGCCAGCCAGTATTAGTAGGCACAATCTCCATAGAAAAAAATGAGTTGTTAGCTAGAATGATGGAAAGGGAAGGATTAAAGCCTCAGGTTTTAAACGCTAAAAATCATGAAAAAGAGGCACAAATTATTGCTAATGCTGGAAAAGTAGGCGCAATTACTATTGCTACTAATATGGCTGGACGTGGTGTAGATATTATGTTGGGAGGCATGAAACCGCCCAAAAATTCTCCTGAACATAAAGAGTGGGAAAAAGAACATAAAAAGGTTGTAGAGTTAGGTGGATTACATGTAATTGGCACAGAAAGACACGAGTCTAGAAGAATAGACAATCAGTTACGTGGCCGCGCTGGCCGTCAAGGAGATCCTGGTTCTTCGCAATTTTATGTTTCTACCGAAGATGATTTAATGCGTATTTTTGGCGGAGATCGCATTAAAAAAATAATGACTACCTTAAATGTTCCCGAAGATATGCCAATAGAGAACAAAATTATATCTCGATCTATAGAAAGCGCCCAAAGAAGAGTTGAAGGCAATAATTTTGATATTCGTAAGCATTTGGTTGAGTATGACGATGTTCTTAATAAGCATCGTGAAGCTATTTATCGTAAAAGACGTAATGTTTTAGTATTAGTTAAAAAAGAACAAGAAAAAGAAAAAGGATTGTTAAGTAAAATTATTTTAGAAATGGTTGAAAGAGAAATAGAGCAAGTGGTTAGTTTTCACACAGTTGATGATGATGTTAGCAATTGGAACATTAAAGAAATTTATGAAACCATTTCTACTATTTTTCCAGTTGACCAAAAATTGGAAGACGATTTAAAATCTTTTGCTCATCTTGATAGTAAATTAGATAAAGCCAAAGCTCGTACTACTATTATTGAACACTTAATTAAATTGGCAAAAGAGAGATATGAAACAATCAAAGAAAAAGCAAAAGAGCTAAATTTGTTTTGGCCAGAAATTGAAAAATCGGTATTAATAAGATCTATTGATACTTTGTGGGTAGAACATTTGGATATTATGGCCAGCGTACGTCAAGGCATAGGATTAAGGGGATATGGCCAGAGAGACCCCTTAGTTGAATATAAAAAAGAGGCTTTTCGTTTATTTAATGAACTTAATAATCTAATTCAAAAAGAAGTTGTTTATTCAATCTATAAAATAGGCGATTCTTTTTTTGAAGATCAGAAAGAAAAACCTAGTTTAAGTTTTAAAGCCCCAAATTTAATGGATAGAGCCCAAAATTTTAGTGCGCCAGCTAAAGTAATGACCCCTAACACAAGCCTGAAGATAGGTGAAAGTTTAAAAGCAGTTTCTGGGGGGGAGACTAGAAAAAAGCTTCGCGATGCAAGCGGCAAGAAAATAGGACGCAATGATCCTTGTCCTTGCGGAAGTGGTAAAAAATACAAAAAATGTTGCGGCTTATGAAAGCTCTCTAAAATAGCATTTTTTGAATTTTGTAATATTGAAGGTTTTATGGTATAATATAGAAAACAGAAATTAACACATATATAAATCAAAATATAATATTTGGAGATATTACTTTTAGATATTAGATTTTAGCCTGTAGATATCAGATTTTAGCCTGAACTTTGTTCTTCAAACAGTTTTTTAAGTTTTTTGCTGTTACATTAAATTGCCTTAAACCTTTCTAATTTGCCCACGTTTAGTGGGAATTTTTTGGTAAACAATTTACAATTAAATTAATTTTTATATTTAATGAACATAAAGTTAGAATGTTATAAAGCTTTAACAGTATTAATATTTTTAGATTTTTGATTTTATATTTGATTTTTTTATTATGCCTAAAAAGGAGGTAAGTTATAACATTAAAGAAGTAGGAAAAATTGTATCTTTTTATGCTGGAGTAGCTAAAATTCAGGGGCTGCCTCATGTTTTTTTAAACGAAGTTTTAATTGATGATAATGGAGAAGAGATAGCAATTGTTTTTGGTTTTGACGAAGATTTCGTAGAAGCACTTTTTTTTGATGAAAACTTTGATGTTAATAAAAAGATATTTAGGGGGCATAAAATATTTTCTATTCCTTCCTCTGACTCTTATTTAGGGAGAATAGTTAACGGTTTTGGTAAACCTATAGACAATATGGGGCGTATTTCGGGCCGTATTAAGCCTGTTTTTAATGTTGCACCTCAAATTATAGAACGTGATCCAGTTGATACTCCATTGATTACGGGAATAAAAATAATTGATACCACCCTGCCTTTAGGAAGAGGACAAAGACAGTTGATTATTGGAGATCGAAAATTAGGCAAAAGCACGATTGCAACTGATATAGTTTTAAATCAAAAAAAAGCGGATCCGCCTGTTTATTGTGTTTATGTAATTTGCGGACAAAAACAACAGAAACTTGAAGAACTAGTTCATATTTTTCAAAAATACAATGCTTTTCTTTATACAGTTATTGTGGCTGCTCCTGCTAGCGCCACTTTTGCCGAACAGTATTTAGCCCCTTTTGTTGGTTGTACTATTGGCGAACATTTTCGTGATCAAGGGAAAGATGCCTTGATTGTTTATGATGATTTCTCCAAACATGCTAAAGTATACAGAGACATTTCTCTTTTGCTTGAAAGATCTCCTGGGAGAGAGGCGTATCCCGGAGACATTTTTTCTTTACATGCTCATCTCTTGGAAAGATCAGCTAAATTGTCTCGTGACCGACATGGTGGTTCTTTATCTGCTTTGCCAATTATAGAAACCCAAGAAGGGGACATTACTTCTTTTATTCCCACCAACATAATTTCTATTACCGATGGCCAAATATATTTAGATAAAGCTCTTTTTGAAAAAAATTTTTTGCCAGCTGTAAATACAGGACTTTCTGTTTCTCGTATTGGGTCTCGCGCTCAACCGCCTTTACTAAAAGAAGTAACAGGTGGGATTCGTTTGGCTCTTGCTCAACATAAAGAATTACAAAAATTAACTCAGTTAGAAACAACTATTAGTAAAGAAATGAAATCAAAAATTCATCGTGGGGAATTAATTTTAGAACTTTTGAAACAAGATAAGCATACAAATGTTTCTTGGGAAGAACAAATTGTTTTGTTCTATGTGGTTGAATATGGTTTCTTTGATGATATAGAAAAAGAAAAAATTAGCAGATTTAAAAATTTATTATTAGAAACGATTAGAAACCATTATTTTGATATTTTGGAAAATATTAGAAGGAATAATTTTGATAAAAATATAAAGGAAAAAGTCAAAGAAATTATTATTGAATTTAAAAAAGAATTTTTAACTTCTTAATATACATTATGAAGAAATATATTGAGTATAAAAATGAAGTGGATGGATTTAAAGATGTTTCTCTAACAGTTAAAACAGTAGAGAAGATTTCTGCTTCCTATATTCATTTTTTAAAGGTAATGACAAATAATTTATATAACTACAATCAAACAATTGAAAAAGTTTTGGGAAGATTACTACAGTTCCATAAATTAGCGGATAACATCTTTCTAAAGCAAAAAAAATCTAATCGTAAACTTTTGGTATTTTTGAGCGGAGACAAAGGATTGGTCGGAGGATTATATCATAATTTAGCTAATATTCTATCGGACCACAACGAAAAATATGATTATTTGATCGTTATAGGTAAAAAAGGAGAGCGTTATATTAAAGAGGAGGGATTTAAAATTCTAAAATCATTTTATTTTACAGATTATCTACCCACACCAAAAGAAATCCAGGAAATTTGTGATTATATTTTAGGCCAATTTAAAAATAAAAATTTTTCCAAAATTGACATTCTTTATCCCGCTTTTATTTCTTTATCTGTTCATCAACCAAAATTTATCCGTTTTTTACCCTTTCCTTTTGTAGACAATAGTCAAGTTGAGAGTAGACCAGCCATTGGTTTGCCAATTTTTGCTTCCAGCCCCAAAAAGATATTTGATGATTTGTTTACTAAATATATTAAAACATTTTTTGCTAGAGTTGTCTTAGAATCTAAGTTATCAGAATTTTCAGCCCGTACCGTGGCTATGGAACATGCAGCAGTTAAAACTCAAGAAATTTTAGAAAAGATTAAATTAGATTATTTTAAAGAACGTAAGCGTATTATTACCCAAAAACAATTAGAAAGTTTTTCTGTTCATCGTCTAAGAAAATAACCTAAATAAATGGCAAAATATAAAGGCAAAATTATTACTTTAAAAGGCGGTGTAGTAGAGGTAAAATTTGCTAATAAATTACCTCCCTTAAATTCTGTCTTAAAAACCAGGGATGGTAAAAGTTTTTTAGAAGTGCTTGAGCAGAAAGATTTGACAAGCGTTAAAGCTGTAATTTTATTTAGCAAAGAAAACATTATTAGGGGGCAAGAAGTTTTTGGTAGCGGCGAAGAAATAAGTTTACGACTGAGTAAAGAAATTTTAGGAAGAATGTTTGATGCTTTTGGTAGGCCAATAGATGGCATACCATTATCACGTGGCGACAAAGTTTCTATTTATAAAAACAATTTTTATAAACAAGCAGATAAGATAAATTTTAATAAGAAAGTATTAGAAACAGGTATCAAAGTAATTGACCTGTTAACCCCCTTTTGTTATGGAGATAAAATTGGCCTATTTGGTGGTGCTGGAGTGGGTAAAACAATTTTAATTACAGAATTGATGCACAATATCTCTTTAAAAAAGCTCGGATATTCTGTTTTTGCTGGAATAGGAGAGCGTGTGCGCGAGGGGAATGAACTTTACAATACTTTACAAAAATTGAATGTCCTTGATAAAACAGTTTTATTTTTTGGAGAAATGGATAAGGGACCAGGAGCGCGTTTAAGAGCTGGTCTTTCAGCAGTAACGACAGCTGAATTTTTAAGAGATTCTTTTGGCAAAAATGTCTTATTTTTTATTGATAATATTTTTCGTTACGCTATGGCTGGAATGGAATTGGGTTCTATTCTGGGAAAAGTTCCCTCTGAGCTTGGATATCAGGCTACCCTTGAAAAAGATTTAGCTCTTTTGG
>JALSMD010000132.1 GCA_026987855.1 Candidatus Falkowiibacteriota bacterium
TTTATTGTTTTTTATTGTTGTTTTCTCTTCTTCTTTTTTATTGTTATCTTTTTTCTTGTTATTTTCTTCTTCTTTATCTTCTTTTAAATCTTTTAAATCTTTTGCCTCGCTTTCTTTTTCTTCTTTCTTTTCTACTTTCTCAAACTTTAGGTCTCCCATGCCAGAAATTAAAACTAAACCACCTCTTGCGCCTGGAACTGCTCCTTTAATATATAAAATATTATTTTCTTTGTCTATCTTAATAATTTCTAAATTTGTAACAGTTGCTCTTTCTCCTCCTGTTCTTCCTCCCATCTTTGTGCCCTTAAAAACATGAGCTGGCCCTGTAGCACCAATTGACCCTGGCATTCTTAATTGGTCTTTAGTTCCATGACTTTTAGGAGCGCCTGCAAAACCATGCCTTTTGACTACTCCTTGAAAACCTTTTCCTTTGGAGGTTCCTGTCACTTTTATTATGTCTCCCTCTTCAAAAGTGTCTACTTTTATTACATCTCCTCTTTCAATACCCTCTATTTTATCACATCTAAATTCTCTTAAAAATCTAAAATTACCTAAACCTTTTAAATGTCCTCTTTGTGGTTTTTTAATATTTTTTTCCTTCTTCTTGCCAAAACCAACTTGAATTGCAAAATATCCATCTTTATCTTCTGTCTTAACTTGAGTGACAACACATGGCCCTGCTTTTACAGCAGTAACTGCTACTACTTCATCGTCTTTTTTCCAAATTTGAGTCATATTCAATTTTTGTCCTAAGATAAATTTCATATATATAATTTTCTTAATTAATATTGCTAAAAAAACAAAAACTGGCTTTACTTGGAGTCAGAAAACCAGCAAACACTTATTAATTTAATGCGTTTTTGCTGAATTTTCCTTCTCAATAACTTATTCTCCTTCTTGGATATTGATCTCATTGTAACACTTCCTTTAATAAAGGGTTATTACAATTTTCACAATATCCTTCTTAATTTTATTTATACACAATTTAATATTAAACTTATTTTAGTTTACTGCATTTTAATTTCTACGTCAACCCCTGCCGGTAAATTTAAGTTTGATAATGCTTCAATAGTCTTAGCTGACGGTTCAATAATATCAATTAATCTCTTGTGAATTCTCATTTCATACTGATCTCTAGCATCCTTATGAACAAAAGTTGAACGATTTACAGTGTATCTCTTTTTTTCAGTGGGAAGAGGGATTGGACCAAAAACTTCTGCACCACTCCTCTCTGCAGTTTCAATAATAGTTTTAGTTGATTGATCAATAATTTTGTAATCAAACGCCTTAATTTTAATGCGGACTCTCTGTTTATAGTCCTCATCCTCTCCTTTCCTTTTGGTCTGTTTTTCTTCTTTTAATTTATCTTTGTTCATGTTTAATTAATTAATTTTTAAATAAACATTATAACCCGCCTAAATTCTTGTTTAGGCGGGCAAAATGTTTATTTTATAATTTTAGTTACCACGCCTGCTCCTACTGTTCTTCCACCTTCACGAATAGCAAATCTTTGCTTTTCTTCTAAAGCAATAGGAGCAATTAATTTAACTTTTAAATTAACAGTATCTCCAGGCATTACCATTTCTGTTCCTTCTGGTAATTGAACCTCTCCTGTAACATCGGTTGTTCTAATATAAAATTGTGGTTTGTATCCAGCAAAAAATGGTTTATGGCGTCCGCCTTCTTCTTTGCTTAAAACATAAACTTCGCACTCAAATTCAGTATGAGGAGTAACGGTGCCTGGTTTGGCCAATACTTGACCACGTTCTACTTCATCTTTCTTAATGCCACGCAATAAAATTCCTGCATTATCCCCAGCTTGACCTTCGTCTAATTGTTTATTAAACATTTCAATACCAGTAACAACTGTTTTTTGAGTTTCTCTTAAACCAACAATTTCTACTTCTTCATTTAATTTAATAACGCCTCTTTCAATTCTTCCAGTAACCACAGTACCGCGACCTTCAATTGAGAAAACATCTTCAATAGGCATTAAGAATGGTTTATCTATATCACGTTTTGGTTCTGGAATGGCTTCATCCAAAGCTTCAATGAGCTCTAAAATAGGTTTAGCATCCTCTCCGCTTGGATTTTCTAAGGCTTTTAAAGCAGAACCTCTAATAACTTTAACTTCATCTCCAGGGAAATCATATTTTTTAAGTAAATCACGAATTTCTTCTTCTACTAGGTCAATTAGTTCTTTATCCTCTACCATATCACACTTGTTTAAGAAAACGACTATACTTGGCACACCGACCTGTCTAGCAAGCAAAATATGTTCTCTAGTTTGAGGCATAGGACCATCGGTTGCTGCTACTACTAAAATCGCCCCGTCCATTTGAGCTGCCCCAGTAATCATGTTTTTAACATAATCAGCGTGACCAGGACAATCTACATGAGCATAGTGACGTTTATCTGATTCATACTCAACATGAGCAGTAGCAATAGTAATACCGCGCTCCTTTTCCTCTGGAGCAGCATCAATTTGATCTACAGATTTATCAGAAGCTTTTAAACCTTTAGCAGCTAATACCTTTAAAATAGCTGCGGTTAAAGTTGTTTTCCCATGATCAACGTGTCCAATAGTTCCAACGTTGATGTGGGGTTTTTTGCGTTCAAATTTTTCTGCCATGTTTTTATTTTAAAAACGGCTCCTTTTTAGTTTTCCATCTTGTTAAATCTTAATTTAACAAGATGGGCCGTTTTTAATTAATTATTAATAATTATTAAAATGGTATTTCTTCTATATATTGATTTTCGTCTTCTTCTATTACTTCTTTTGCTCCTTTTTTTATATCTTCCGGGATAGACCATGCGCCTCTTCTTTTATTCTCTTTATGTTCTTTTTCTTCTTTCTTAAAAGAAGTCTCTTTTTTTTCTTCTGTTTCTTTTTTTAGCCAACTACTATTATTATTTTGATGGTAATAATTATTATTTTTGTTTTCCTGCTCACTACGCCAAATAGCAATATCGCGATTTATTTTATCAAGCAATTCATTTTCTGTCAAGCTCTTAACTTCTTTATTAGATTGAATTAATTTTTCATAATCACTTAAGGACATTATTACATGCGCCTCTTCCTCTGGCTTACTAGAGTCAAAAACAACTAATTTATCTCCTGTTTTTTTGATAAGATCAATAGCTTTTTGTAGCTGATTTAACATAATTTTATTTTATAATTATTTTCTATTTTATAAAAATAATTATAAAACGTCAATAACTTTATTTAAAATTATTTATCCTTATTTCCCATTAACTCATCCGCAACATTTTTGGGTACTTCTCTATAATGTAGGAATTCCATAGTGTAATTAGCTCTTCCTTGACTCATTGATCTTAAATCAGTAGCATAACCAAACATTTCAGCTAGAGGAACACGCGCATCAATTACTTTAATATTTCCTCGATCATACATTCTGTCAATCTGACCACGCCTAGAATTAAGGTCACCAACAATACTGCCCATATACTCTTCTGGAGTGGTAACTTCTACTTTCATAATTGGCTCTAATATAACTGGTTCTGCTTTGCGACAAGCCTCTTTAAATCCTAATATAGCAGCCATTTTAAAAGCTGCTTCTGATGAATCTACTTCATGATAAGAGCCATCATAAACAGCTACTTTAATATCTACCATTGGATAACCAGCTAATACTCCTTGTTCCATTGCTTCTTTTACACCTTTTTCAATAGCTGGAATATATTCCTTTGGAATAACTCCTCCCTTAATCTCATCAACAAATTCAAATCCTTTGCCTTCTTCTTGTGGTTCAACTCTTAACCAACAATGACCATATTGACCGCGACCACCTGACTGCTTAATATATTTTCCTTCTGCTTCAGCTTTAGTTTTAATTGTTTCTCTATATGAAACTTGTGGTTTTCCAACATTAGCTTCTACTTTAAATTCCCTCTTCATTCTGTCTACAATCACATCCAAATGCAATTCTCCCATTCCAGAAATTAATGTTTGGTTGGTTTCTTCGTTTGTTTCTACTCTAAATGTTGGATCTTCTTCTGCCAACTTTTGTAGAGCAATGCCCATTTTTTCTTGATCTGCCTTAGTTTTTGGTTCAACAGCAATTTTAATAACTGGCTCTGGGAATTTAATAGATTCTAATCTAACTGGACGAGATTCATCACATAAAGTATGACCAGTGATAGTGTTTTTTAGTCCAATAATAGCAGCAATATCTCCTGCTTTAATTTCTTTTATTTCTTCGCGATGGTTAGCATGCATTCTTACCAAACGCCCAACTCTTTCCTTATTGCCTGTAGAAGTATTTAAAACATATGAACCAGCATGAAGGGTCCCGCTATAGACTCTTACAAAACATAATTTGCCTACAAAAGGATCGGTAGCTATTTTAAAAGCTAAAGCCACCAATGGTTCGTTAGGATCTGCTTTAAGAGCAATTTTTTTGTCTTCATCTCTTGGGTCTGTACCAATAACATCTGGCAAATCAAGAGGCGAAGGCAAATAATCAACTACTGCATCTAAGGTTAACTGAACCCCAATGTTTTGTAATGCTGTTCCACAAAATACAGGATAAATTTCATCAGAAATAACACCTTTTCTTAAAGCTGTTTTTAATTCCTCTATAGAAATGTCTTCTCCTCCCAAATATTTTTCTGTCAAGGCATCATCGCATTCTACAATTCTTTCAATCAGTTCATTACGATATTTTTCTACCTGCTCTTTCATATCCTCTGGGATAGGTATCTCTACCACTTTTTCTCCATATTGCCCTTGAAATTCATAAGCTTTTTGAGTTAAAAGATCAACTACTCCTCGCATTGTCTCTTCGGCACCAATAGGCAATTGCGCGGCCACTGCTTTTGGGCTTAAACGATCTCTAATAGAATCAAGACTCATAAAAAAATCCGCGCCTAATTTATCCATTTTATTAACAAAACAAATACGAGGAACTTTATATTTATCAGCTTGCCTCCACACGGTTTCTGACTGAGGTTCAACTCCAGCTGCTCCATCAAAAACAGCAATAGCTCCATCTAAAACGCGTAGGGATCTTTCTACCTCTACTGTAAAATCAACGTGGCCAGGAGTATCAATAATGTTAATCTTATGATCACGCCAAAAACATGTAGTAGCTGCAGAAGTAATGGTGATTCCTCTTTCTTTTTCTTGTTCCATCCAGTCCATATCGGCAGCGCCATCGTGAGTTTCACCAATTTTGTGCTTTTTGCCAGTATAAAAAAGCACGCGTTCAGTAAAGGTAGTTTTACCTGCATCAATATGCGCCATGATACCAATATTTCTGGTTTGTTGTAAGGTATATTCTTTAGACATAATTTTATTTATTTATTAATTTACTAAAAAAATCAAAACTAAAAATTCAGAACTATAAAAACAAAACTAGTTAAAACAAGTTTCGTTAAGTTTTAACTCTCAAGATAATTAACGTGCGAAATGCGCAAATGCCTTATTAGCTTCGGCCATTTTATGAACAGTTTCACGTTTTTTAACAGCAGCTCCTTCTCCGTTAGCAGCATCCATAATTTCAGCAGCTAATTTTTCCGCCATACTTTTTCCTTTTCTTGCTTTAGCTGCTTCAATAATCCACCGACAACCCAATGTAAAACGCCTATCTCCTCTAACCTGATAAGGAATCTGATAATTTGCCCCACCAATTCTTCTTCCTCTTACTTCTAATAAAGGGGCAACCTTTTTTATAGCTCTATTAAAAACATGTCTTGGATCTTGTTTAGTTTGTTCTTTAATAATATCAAAAGCACCATATACAATCTTTTGGGCTACGGTTTTCTTTCCTCTGCGCATTATATAATTGATAAACTTAGCAATATTAACATCGTTATATCTTATGTCTCCATCTATTTTTCTTTTTGGCGCTCTTTTTCCTCTCATAAATTTAAAAGTGGTTATTTAATTATTATAGGTTATGATGATTTTTCTTTTTTGGTACCATAAAGGCTG
Source organism: Candidatus Falkowiibacteriota bacterium (assembly GCA_026987855.1). GTDB lineage: Bacteria > Patescibacteriota > Patescibacteriia > Patescibacteriales > JALSMD01 > JALSMD01. Next base: position 5,957 of record JALSMD010000132.1, read on the forward strand.
CGTGATTGTTTTCTTCCTTCAACGCCCTGAGCATCGTAGACACCACGCACAACCTTATAACGGACACCGGGTAAATCTTTGGTTCTTCCACCTTTTACCAACACAATAGAGTGTTCTTGTAAGTTGTGTCCTATGCCAGGAATATAAGCAGTTACCTCCATGCCATTAGACAACCTAACCCTAGCAATTTTTCTCATAGCAGAATTAGGTTTTTTAGGAGTAGTAGTAGTTACCTTTAAACATACACCTCTTTTAAAAGGTGACCCTCTTCTCAAATATGTTTTTTTACGATGAAGTGTATCAAGAGTAAACTGAAGAGCTGGAAATTTACTTTTCTTTTTTACTTTTTTGCGTCCTTTACGGACTAATTGATTAATTGTTGGCATAATTTAATAGTTAAAAATTTATTTGGTCTAAAAAAACAACCCCGATAAATCGGGATAATTTACTAACATCTTTAATTTATCAAAATACAGAAAATAAGTCAAGAGCTTCATCAATTTCTAATTTTCCCCAACTTATGGTCTTGTTTTTGTTTACAAATGTTTTTAATTTTATA
>JALSMD010000133.1 GCA_026987855.1 Candidatus Falkowiibacteriota bacterium
ACCTGATTTGAGCATAATGGACAATTGGTTTATAAATATTATTATTTCGTCTAGACTAATATAATAAGACATTATATACCTTTTTATAATCTCTAATTTTGAGAAAAAAATCTTTTTCATATTTTTTATATATCACTAATAACCTACAGCTTGGTTACTCTTAAAACTTCTGATAAAGTGGTTAGGCCAGTAAAAACTTTGTCTATTCCATCTTCAAGCATCGTTGTCATTCCCTCTCTTTTAGCTGCTTTTAAAATTTTATCACTAGACGATTTATTAATAATTAGCTTTTTCAATTGCGGAGTCATTTCCAACACCTCAAAGATGCCTATGCGGCCACTATATCCTGTCCCTGCGCATATTTCACAACCTTTTCCTTTATATAAAGTTAAAGAGTTAATATCTTTGTTTTTTGCTTTTAATATATCGCTAATATTTTTATCCTTCTTTATTATTAACAATTCTTCTTCGCTAATTGTGTATGAAAAACGACATTTCTCACATACCTTCCTGACCAAACGTTGCGCTATTACAAGGTTAATTGTAGAAGAAATCAGAAACGGTTCTATACCCATATCTAAAAGTCTTGGAAATGTCGTTGCTGAATTATTGGCATGCATAGTAGACAAAATTAAATGTCCTGTTAAAGCAGAGTTAATCGCAATATTAGCTGTCTCCGGGTCCCTAATTTCTCCTACCATAATAATGTCTGGATCTTGCCTCACTATAGCTCTTAAACCCTTGGCAAAAGTTAAATTTGTTTTTGGATTAACCTGTATTTGGCTTATACCTTCAATGTCATATTCAACTGGATCTTCTATTGTTGATATATGAACCTCTTTCGTATTTAATTTTTTCAGTATTTCGTAAATAGTGGTTGTTTTCCCTGATCCAGTTGGACCAACAACTAAAATCATTCCGTAAGGAAGTCTTATTGCTCTTTTTATTTTATCTAAATCATCACTAGACAGGCCAAGATTTTGCAAACTAATTTGCCTTTGTTGTGCTGATAACAAACGCATAACTATATTTTCCCCTTTTGTTACAGGAATTATTGATACCCTAACATCAATATTTTCCTCGTTAACTCTAAACTGAAATTTTCCATCTTGAGCTGACATATGTTCATCAGTTTTCATTTTAGCCAATATCTTAATGCGCGCCAAAATATAATCTAATAAATTTTTAGGCATTTCAATTACTTTATGCAATATACCATCAATTCTAAATCTTACTACTACTTTACTTTCATGTGGCTCAACATGAATATCAGACGCTCTATTATAATATCCATATTCTAACAAGAGTTTAACCAACTTAATATTCAATTTATTTTTTTCTTCTTCACTAATATTACTTCCCAAAGAAACAATAATATCTTTTATTTCTTCTTTTATTTTGCTTTTATATCTAGTTAAGTTTTTTCTCAAATCTCTCTTTGTTGCTAAGTATGGCAATACATGTTTGCCCGTCTTCTTTTCTATATTATGGATTATTTCTAAATCTTTTGGGTTAGTTATGCCTATTTTAATTGTGTTTTCATCTTCGGAAAAAGCAATAACATTCCTTGAACGCGCAACTAATTCTGGAATAATTCTTAGAACATTACTCTTAATTTTTTCTTTTGACAAAACTACAAAAGGAAACCCTAAGGCCTCAGCAATAATTCTTCCAAGCTGCTCGTCTTTTATTAACTCCCTATCAATTAAAACATCTGTAATGTCTTTTTTGGTTTTTTTTGCCTCCTTGACAGCAGAAGAAAAGTCATCCTTGCTTATATATCCTGGCCTTACGAGTGCCTCCTCTAATTTTTTTGCTGAAATTATCATACATTTTTAATGTTTATCTAAATATTTTTTTACTTTATTAACGACTTCGCTCATTGAAAAATTAGATTTTATTAAATAGTCCGATGCCCCTAACTCACGGCTTTTCTTAATATCTGTATCCTGACCCAAGTTTGAAAGGATAATAATCGGTATATTTTTCTGCTTTTTGCTTTTTTTAATTTCTTCTAAAACCTCAAAGCCATTCTTTTGCGGCATAATAATATCAAGCAACACTAAATCTGGTTTTTCTGATTTAAATTTCTTTATTGCCTCAACTCCATCATTAGCAACTATTACATGAAACCCGGATCTTTCTAGACCATCTTTATATGCTAATGAAATAAATTTATCATCCTCTGCTAAAAGAATTTTTGCTTTCTTCTTTTTCTTAGGCATATTTTTATAACTTAATTATAATTTTAATTAACAATTAAATTTCTGTCACCTTTTTTAGGCTTCATGCCGCTAAAGGGCAACATAACATAAAAAGTTGTTCCCTTGTTTTTCTTTGATTTAAACCAAATCTTTCCGCCAGAAGCCTCAATAATCATTTTAGAAACATACAAACCTAGACCGCTACCATCAGCAACATGTTTTACAGCCGCATCAGTCCTAAAAAACTTCTGGAAAATTTTGTCTTGTTGTTTCTTAGAAATGCCTATGCCGTAATCTTTAACTTTAATTAAAATATATTTAGACAGATATTTATGTAGGCTAATTTCTACTTTACCTCCATCATAAGAATAACGAACAGCATTTACAATTAAATTATTTACTACTTGCCTAATTAGATTTTGGTCTAAATTAATTTTTGGCCACTTCCTCTTTGGTTTATTAAAAATAATTTTTACTCTTTTGTTATTGCTTAAAGGCCGAATACTTTCAATTACACTTTCTATTAACTCAATTAAATCAACTGGCTGTGGATTAATTGCTATTCTCCCAGATTCAATCCTACTAATATTTAATAAATCGTTTACTAGCTTTATCATTCTCTCTGTTGATTGCCTAATGTTGTTTACATATTCCTTTTGTTTTTTTGTTAGATTGCCAATATTGCCATTAACTAACATATCGGAAAATAATTTAATAGCTGTTAATGGTGTTCTTAACTGGTGAGATGTAATAGAGACAAATTCGCTCTTCATTTTTTCTATTTGTTTGCGTTGCGTTATGTCATGTATTATAAAGGCTACACCAACATTTTTTCTTCCATAATCTTTAACTGGAACTATATATAATTCATAATAACGGTTTTGTATCTGACAATCATCTAAAAAAATTAATTTGCCTTTCTTCTGGACATCCTGTATAATCTTTTTTAAATTCTTGATAGGCAAAATCTCCAATAGTCCATCTAAATTTTTAGGAATAGTTTTTAGGCCCAAAAAAGAAGAAGCAGCTGGATTAACAAAAACTATCTTACTGTCCTTGTCAAACATAATAACACCATTTAAAAGGCTATTAATCAATGACTCTGTTCTAGAATGTTGTGCCAAAATTAAAGTTTGTAATTTATCTAGAGCTATAGAAGCAGAAGCAACAATAGCCTTTATTAAATCCTGATACTCAAAACGCGCTTTCTTTAAATTTAAAAAAGATACATGAACAGCGCCCAAAAAATTATTAGATACCTTAAAAGGCAGAATAAAACTAGCCTTTGGATATTGCTGGCTTTGATTATCTATTTGACCGTTAAGGACCAATTGTATATTATCTTTTGACATCTTTGAAAAAATTTTTTTCTTTTTTAAATAAACAAAAAACTCGTCATATATCTCTTTAAACACTTTTTCAGAAATTGGCTGAAATAAATATGCCTTAACAAAAATCTCATCTCTAAGTTTATCACGAATGGCAAAAAAACAAACACTATTTTTAGCAATCTGGTGCAGATATTTACTAACGACATCTAATAATTCTTCAATTGAAAAAACTGTAGTTAATTCTTCGTTTAATAATTTAAGTGATTCCAATTCAAATTCTCTCCTCTTCAACTTGTTATTCAAAATCTGTAGTTTTTTTTGTGATTCAGATACATCTTCTAAAATATTTAAAGTGGCTAATTTTTGTTCTTCCAATTCTTTTTTGTCTTTTTTTAACGCTTCCAATGCATTAGCTAACTTCTGTGTTTTTATATGTATTTCTTTTCTTAAATTTTGGTTATATTCTTTTATTTTGTCATTAGCTGTTTTAAGCTTTTTAGCCATATCAATAAAAGCGAATGATAGTTCACCAATCTCATCATGTGAACGGATATTAATCTTGAAATCAAAATTTCCCCTACTCACATTTCTTATAGCTCCAAGTAAAGCATATATAGGTCTGGTAATTGAATAAGAAACTAAGAAACCCAACAAAACAGAAAGCAAAATAATAAAAATATTTGAAATCAGAATATCCTCTATTGTCTTTTGTGTTATTGTTAAGATATTGTTTTCAGCAGGCTCAATGTGATTGTGCTTAATATGTAAAATTATCTTATGCAAATAGTTGTTATGGATGTCAGCTTCAACTTTATCAATTTCAATAAATTTTTCTTTAATTAAATCATAATCAACATTTTTATCATACAAAAATATTATTTCTTCTAAAAGGTGGTTATATTCATTTAATTTGTCTTTAGTTTTTATTAACAATGGCTTAATATCATTGCAAGAATGATTATAATAATTTTTAAAGATTTTATTAAATAGTTTTTTCTCTTTAATATATCTATCTTTTTTTGTTTGGTCACCTCCCTCATAAACATATTGTTCTACAAACATTCTTTGGTGATCAAAAGATTCCATCATCTCAAAAGCTTTGCTTAAATATAAAATACTATTATAAACTTCTGTATAACTATTTTTTTGTTCTTTTAAATTTCTAGCAATTATAAAATAAGTATTAACAACAACCATTACAGAAACAAGCAGAGAAGCCAAAACAATTTTAATACCAATTCTACTAAGCCAAAAAGATTTTATTTTTTTCCAATACATAGTTATTTATTCTTTAATTCTATTTCTTTTATCTTTTGTTTAAGTTTTTTAATCTCATTTTTTAGCTCAATCATTTTTAGTTCCCTGCCAACCATTAATTTGTTAAACCTTTCTAATTCCTTGTTTCTTTTCTTTAATTCTTCTTCTGATTTTTTTCTTAAAGTAATATCTTCCCCTGAACATAAAACTCCTTCTACTCTGCCGCTTTCATCTTTAATTAAAATGTTATTCCATGAAATTATTTTCTTTTTACCGCTTTTTGTTATAACTAAACATTCGCAATTCTTAAAATTTTCTTTGCCAGCTATAAATCTGTTAAACTTCTTCTTTATCTTTTTTGCAACATAATCAGGAACAAAGAGATCAAACCAGTTTTCGCCCACTATTTCTTCTTCGTTGTATTCTAGAATTTCACACCCTTTCTTGTTAATCAGGACAACTCTGTGGTCTAGACTTAGAACAATAATCATTGTTCCAGCTATATCCAAATATTTTCTTGCAAGATCTCTCTCTCTTTTCAAAGACATTTCAATCTCCTTAATTTTTGTAATGTCGTGCGCAAAACAACATATGTTGTTAACTTTATTTTGCGAATCTTTGATAGGAACTTTAACTATATAAAAAAATGATAACTTTTTATTAATTTCTGTCGCTAATTCTTCCTTAATAATTTCACCCTCTAAAACACGTTTATCCATAATCTCCATCTGCTTAGCCTCATCTTTTGGAAAAATATCGCTATCTTTCTTTCCTATTACCTCGCTCATTGGTTTCCCTAAAAGTTTCTCTGCCGCACTATTAATATAGGTATAACGCATATTTCTGTCTTTCAGGCAAATGGCATCAAGTGCATTATTAAAAACTGATTCAAATATTTCTTTGCTTCTTTTAAGATCATCTAGGACTTTTTTATGATCTGTGATATCTAAGATATAAACAATAATGTATACTATTTCTTTTCTGCTATTTAATAATGGAAAAGCGCATATTCTATAGAAAAGATTTTTTTTATTAGATATACAACTACTTTCAACTGTGACGCACCTATTGTTCTTTATACATAAATTTAAAGGGCACTCTTTTTTTTCACATAACGAATAGTCACAATTAAATATCCGGCAATATTTATCGTTCTTTACAATGTTAAATCTTTCAGAAGCTACATTGTTTGCAAAAACTATTTTATAATCTTTAGGATCCACCATACAAATAGGGTAGGGGAAATGTTCAACTATGCTTGCCAAATGCTTAGTAGCATCGTCTGTTTTAATTTTTTTGCGATAAACAAAAGGCATATTATTATTATTATTTTAACATTTTTTAATTGGTAATTCTATTATAAACTTTGTGCCAACGCCAACCTGACTTTTTGCCTTAATGTCGCCTCCATGCATTTCAGCTATCTTTTTAGAAATAACCAGCCCTAGCCCTGATCCCTTGATCTTAAAATGTTTGGCGTTTTTAGAACGATAAAATTTAGTAAACAAATGGGATAGATCTTTTTTGTTGATACCTATGCCATTA
>JALSMD010000134.1 GCA_026987855.1 Candidatus Falkowiibacteriota bacterium
TACGTTTTCTTTGTTAGAGGTTGGTGCTGTTGTCCATTCCCATTTATTATTTAAACGAATATAAGATAAGCCATTTGGCGCATTACTATAAATTACTTCATCTACCAAATTATTATAGTTATCTAACAACTGAATTTTGTCGCCTTTATTAACAAGCATCAAAGAGCTTTGCTTGCGATCAATAATCCTAAACTCCAAAGGCTTTAAGAAAAAATTCTTGGGAAAAACAAATGTTTGTTTTGAACTTTTTAACTGCCAAGTTTCAAGATTAACATTAAAGTTTTCTTGGTTGTACAACTCAATCCATTCATCCTCGTCTCTGCCAGCCGGATTAGGCATAATTTCTGAAATAATAATATTAGGAATAGAATAATTATGTGGTTCTTTCGCCAAAAATATTTCTTTAGGCATAACTTTAATAATTTTTTCTAAACTAGTGCTAGCCTTACCATCGCTAACAACCAACCTAACTACATAATTGCCGGGTCTTAAAAAAGTATGCTCAGGCATCGGCAAATAATTAATAATCCCATCGCCAAAATTCCAAAAAAATCGAAGCTCGTCTCCATCATTATCTATTGTATCAGAAGAATCAAAAACAATAGGCTTGCCAACTAATGTTTCCTTTGGGCAATCAAAATCTACCAAAGGAGGATGATTTTTATTTTTTACAATATTATCCTTACCTGGAGTAGGTATCTCGCTCCAAAAATAAACTGGTGGCGAGTTAGTGGCGTTATAACTTTTGCCTTCGGGAGCGTTTTTATACTTGATCAATTGAATTGGTTTATCGTTGTTAGGAGGGTAAAGACCAACTTCATCTTTACTATTATTTAAAGCTATGCGGCTTTGCGTTCGCCAAACAACAAAATACGATTTTGGTTTCAGGATAACTTCCTCTTTAATTACATATTTCCTTTTACTAAAATCTTGTAAACGCCAATTTAATAAATTGATATTGTTGCCACTATTATTATATAGCTCTATAAATTCGCTTTCCTGATCTGGACCAATAGGATTAGGTAATATCTCAGAAATAATAATATCGTTAGGAGAATAATCTTGTTCTTCATCTTCCAAAATAATTATATTAGCTGATTCTTTGGTTGGTTCTGCTAAAGCAAAATCTCGAGCATTGTTAAAAGTATTATATCCATCAATTTTGCGTGCTAAACTATAAGGATCTCGTGGGGCTGGCAAATTACTATTAGATAAACTGCCGTAAACTACTTTATCAATTAAATTGCCGCGACAATCACGTAAAATTATAATATCACCTTTATTATTTAATTTTCCTTTTGGATTTTCAATTACTATATACCCAAAACCATCTATTTGTTTATCTAATAAAGTTTTAGCGCCACCTGCATCTTCAATTGTCCAACTATCTAAATTAATATTTGTGCGAGTATTATTATATAACTCAACCCATTCTACATCATTATCGCTTGGGTCAGAAACAAACTCATTAATCACTATTTCTCCCACTGAAACTGTTTGACAAATATCAACCTGCTTATTATCCACACTATTTAAATCTTGTAAATCTTGATTTTTGTTACTGGGATTAATGTTAGTCCCTAAACCATCTTCTTCGTTGTTATGATTATCATCTGTGCTAGAAGAAATATTTATAACAGTATTAGTAGCTTTGGGGCTGCCGCCAACAACTAAACTATTTTGCCAATCTAGGCCTGAATATTCCATAGTTAATTTTTTATTATTGTCCCCAGCCGGCCAACCAGAGCTAGCATCAATTTTATCAATAATAGTACTGCTTGCGTTTTTAAGATACAGAACTTCTCCATTATTAGACAAACTTCCTGTATAAATTAAATCTGCTTGCAGGCCAGGAACACTGTTATCATTAGAACGTTCTAATAAAAAATATCCTTTTGACTGTATTATTCCATCTAACATAACATTTATCCCTTGATCTTCTGTCTCTAATGTCCATCCTTTTAAATTAACTGGGTAATTTTCTTGATTATATAATTCTATCCATTCATTATTATATGAGTTAGGCATTCCCATCCAGGCAACTTCATTAATAATGACATTTTGCGCACAGACTAGGTTAGCGAAACAAGAAAAAGAAATTAATAATAAAAAAATCCATAGTATTACTACTATGAATTTACAATCTCCTCCTTTTTTAGACATACAAAATTATATATTATAGTTTAATACTTCTTGACTAACCTGATTAATAAGTGGTTTGGCTCTTTCTGGTTCGTGGTTATGTTTCAACAAAAAAAAGGTTGCCGTTCTAATGGCTGTCCAATAATAATAGTTCATTATTCTTTCTTCTAAATCAGTAGATAATGACATTTTTGCCTCTTTCAAATAACTTTCTAGAAACAGGTCTTTAATTTTTTTAGTGTAGATAGGATCAGCAATCTTACGATTAGACATATATTCTAATTGCTGAAGAAAACTTCCTAAATCTCTAGCAAAATCAGATAAAGAGATGTCAGTAAAATCAATAACAGCTAATTTGCGTTCGCTCATTTTAATAATATTTTCAGGATGGGCATCTCCATGAACAAACCATCTTTGTTTATTTCTATTTAAAAATCTTTCCTCTTTGTTCATAAAGATATTATAAAGTTCCTTGTATATATTAAAATACTGAGGATATCTTTCCTTTATTTTTTGTAAAATGTGGTTTACTCCTGGGACAACAGTTTTAATGCGGCTATTTTCTGGATTAAAATTAGGGGCATCTTTGGTAGGCAAACGATGCAATTTAGCAAACCAAGCGGCAGCCTTAGGAATAATCTTTTCAATTTCAGAATAATTCTTTTCTCTAATAAACTGATAAAGGTTACGGCCATTAACTCCACGGTAAAATGTTCCTTGAAAATACTCAGAATAAAAAAGTGGGTGAGGTATAGATAACCAACCTTTACTAAAATTATGCTCCCACAAATATTTCAAAGCATCATAAACATTTTTTCTTGGTTCATTACTATGAGCAGAACAATAAATAGTTAATTTTTTTGTTTTGTTTTCTTTTGTTATAAAACTAGTTTTAAATTTAATAACAACATGATAAGTCTTTTCCCAAATATATTTTTTAGGAGCATCTATTTCTATTTTTTTAATATCATAAAAATCAGGATAAAGTGGCAACACTTTTTCCCTAAATAAATTTTTAACATAATTCTCGTCAAAAAGATAAAGAATTTTATTCATAAAACATGGATCAGAAATTAGGTTAGTTATTTAAAATTCGCTCCTAACTTCTAGTTCCTAATTTATCTTAGTTGTTAATTAAGAGTTTAGGGGCCAATATTTTTTCCAGTGCTTACTCCAAACCATTGATTTTATTTTGATATACATTTTTTCTGCTTTAAGTTTATCTTTTTTAGTGTGAGGATTGTCTAATGATCTAATAGCACGAATAAACTCATTGAGTCCTCGTTCAATCTCATCAGGTCCCCATGATACTGGTCCAAATACATGGCGAAAATCTCTACCACTCGCCCACCAAAATGTACAACTTGCTAATCCTCTAACAAAATGCCATCGCGCCCAACTATAGTTTTTATCTTTCTTGTTCTTTTCTATCAGATTATAAGCAAAATTAGCCAATTCCCATAATTTTACTTGAATTTTATTTTTTGGATTAAACCAGAGACTAAAAGGAGTTCTGTTTTTCAAGTCTCTACTTGTTGTTTCCCAACTACTATTTATAGGTTTTATTTTATATATTTTTGTATGTTTGTTAACAAAATCGCTAAAAGTGATAGTTTTTAATTTGGGGTGCTTAAGAACTTTTTCAAAAATAGCATCTGGATCATTATGTCTTAAACCATATAACTCCCCGTCAGTAGCAGTTATTATTGGATAAGAAGTTTCTGCCCCGCAATTTAATAATTGAAAAATAAGCTCCGGCACATAACTGCTGGAAAGCTCGCGTGAACGGAAAATAATTTTGAGGCTACTATAACTATCTCTATAAACTTCATTAAAATCAACCTCTTCTGTTCTGCCATTATAAGCAAATTCATCTAATAAAATCCATTTATAACCAAACGATTTAATTATTTTGGCTACTTTCGAGCTGTAGGCAAGCTCTGGCAAAAAAAAGCCTTTTGGCTTAAAATTGTTTCCTAAATATTTTTTTAAAATTTCCTCATTTTCTTTTATTTGTCTTCTTGTTTCTTCTTCCGGTATTAAAGGCAAAAGAGGATGATAAGCAGCCGAACCAGTTAGTTCTAAGTTGCCTTTATTTACTAAAATCTTTATTCTTTTAATCAAATCAAGATAGCCTAAATCTTCCCAACGCAAAAATAAACATCCTGTAATATTTAAAGTAAATTTAATGTTAGAATGTTCTTCTAAAGCGCGGATAATTCTTAAATAACTTTTTTCCGTTGCCTCTTCAATAATGTATGCATCTTTGTTAACAGGCTGATAAAGGTGTAGGAAGTTTAACCATAACATAGATAAAAATCAAAATTAAATATACTTATAATCCAAAGCTCATAACTATAAATATAGTCAGGGGCTTCAAATTATAAGTTTATCAAATATAATAAAACAAAATTTTCTATGTCACTTGACTTTTAATTTCTATTTTCCGTTTTTGCCATTATTATTCATTTTCATTGCTTTCCTGTAGAGAGCAACATATTTGCTCGCTGGAATTTCCCAACTATTTGATTGCTTCATCGCTCTAACTATTAAATTTCTCCAAATTTTTCTATACTTAAAAGTTTCTAAAGCTCTAATAATTGCTCCATATAAAGAAAATTCATTAAAACTATTAAAAGTAAAGCCGGTTCCCTTTCCAGTTTTAGGATTAAAATTAACAACTGTATTATATAAACCTCCTATTTTTCTGACAATAGGAATACAACCATATCGCATAGCAATTAATTGGTTTATCCCGCAAGGCTCATGGTGAGAAGGCAACAAAAACATATCAGAGGCAGCATACATCATTGTTTCCATGTTTTTGTTTTTAGAAAAAGGGAGCCAAATAAATTTTTTAGGATATTTTTTGTGGTATTTCTTCAAAATATTTATATATTTTTTATCGCCATCCCCCATTACCACAAATTGAATATCTAACCTCATCAAATGTTCTAATATATTAATAATCAATTCAAATCCTTTTTGAAAAGTTACCCGAGAGGTAGAAGCAATCATCGGAATATCACGATCAATAGGAAATTTTAAAAATTTTTGTAAATATTCCTTGTTTAACTTTTTGCGATGGATCTTTTTATAATTATATCGCTTAAAAAGGCCTGGGTCTTTGCTGGGATTATAGGCGTTATAATCAATGCCATTAACTATACCAAAGAGCCTATCTTCACGATTGCGCAAAATGCGATGAAGATCTTGACCAAATTTCTTGGTCATTATTTCTTCGCGGTATTGCTCGCTTACTGTATTGATGATATCGGCAGTCAAAATAGCGCGTTTAGCAAAGTTAATGTATTCAATATCAGGATTAGAAATATGCGGTATCTTTTTTCGGCCATAATCCTTTTTCTCTGGGGGAACCTCCCACCAATTATGTCCAAGTTGAAAAACTAAATTATGTATTGTAAAAACCGTTTTTGCTTTTCGCAGTGTTTTTGAATAACGGAAGTCTGTTTTTAAATAATAAGGGATGAGTCCTGTCTGCCAGTCATGACAATGAATAATATCTGCTTCAAATTTTAACATTGATATTAATTTCAGAGCTGCCACATCAAAAACTAAAAAGCGGGCGTTTTCATGAGAAGACCCATACAAAGTTTTTCTTTTAGAAAAATATTTCTTATTTTCAATGAAATAAACAGGTAAATCTTCCATTAAATAGCCCTTCCAATAATTAACTTTTACTGTTTCTTCTGAATTAAGATGAACATCAACATTTTCATAAATTTTTCTTAGATCATATTTATTTTTATCAATAATCTGGCCATAAAAAGGGGTAATGGCAATTACTTCATGCCCCAGCCTTTTTATAGCTTTTGGCAAACTACGAGCTACATCAGCTAAGCCACCACTCTTAGAAAAAGGGGCAATCTCAGAAGAAATTGAAACGATTTTTAATGGCTTGGTCATAAAAAGAATTAGTAACTAAGAAATTAAACAAAAAATTTTTAACCTGTAACTCTAATACTATTAGAAGCGCATATTGCTATTGCTAAAGCATCGGCAGCATCATCTGGACGTGGCAATTTATCAAGTTTAAGTAATAGCTTTACCATGCGAGCAACCTGCATTTTTTCTGCCTTTCCATAAGCCGAAACAGCCTGTTTAACCTGCAGAGGGGTAAATTCTTTTATAGCAATTCTATT
>JALSMD010000135.1 GCA_026987855.1 Candidatus Falkowiibacteriota bacterium
GAATTTTATTTAAAATTAATGATTGATGGTATAGCCTCTGATCCTTTTTCTGCTCGTGGTCTGCCACCTCTTTCAGAGGAAGAAAAGACAGATAATGTAGAAAAAGTAATAAGGGTATCAAGAGAAAGATACGCTACAAGTAGGGAGATTGTTGAAGATAAAATAGCTCGTTGGCATGCTAGTCATGGAGAAGAATTTTCTAATAAAGCAAAACCAGAAAAACAACAGAAACAACAAAAAGAAGAAAAAAATAAAACTGTAGTAATTGCCAACACCCAACGTGTTCAAGATGAATCAGAAAGTAGATATGATGAGATTTATCGTTTTGAAGCTATTTGTAGTCGTTGTAGTTCGCCCACTAGGATATCTTTTAAACCAGATGGAATTAGACCTGTTTATTGTAAGGAATGTTTAGCTATCATCAAAAAAGAAAAAAAGGAAGAGTTAGAAAGAAGGAGATTGGCAAAACAAAAAGAGTTAGAAGCTTTAAAAAATAGGAAGAAAGTAAATGACAGAAAATTTTCAAATAAAACAGAAGAAAAATTATCTAATTCTAATAATCAACAAAATCATAATCACCAAAGAACAAAGGAAAGAATAAAACAAGAAGATGAGCCATTAGTAGTTTTTAAAAAAGGCAGCCAAGAACTTAAGGAGGGGCAAGAAGTAAAAATAGAATAAATTTATGGATTATTTAAAAGTAAGCAAGGCTACTGACTTGCAGGGCAAAGATAGAAAACTGTATAGAATATTAGAAATCTTGCCGGGGACCTTGTCTTGGGGAACATTGATTGGTTTGACTATTTTGTCATATTTCTTTCCAGTAGGGGTGGCCTTTTTTATTATTGCTTTTGATGTTTATTGGTTATTATTAGTTACATTTTTAGGTATTCATTTAATTATTTCTTATCGCAGAATGCAAGCTAATATAAAAATAAACTGGCAACAGAAGTGCCTAACTTTAAAAGAGGAGCAAATTAAAAACCCCTATATTAAAGATTGGAAAGATGTTATTCATCTTGTTATTTTTCCTACCTATCAAGAAGGATTGGAGGTAATTAGGCCTAGTATTCAGGCCTTACTTAATGATGGATATCCGACAGAAAAAATGATTGTTGTCCTTGCTATTGAGGAGAGGGCGGGGCCAGCAGCTCGGAAGCGTGCCCGTATTATTGAAAAAGAATTTGGAGGCAAATTTCTTTATTTCTTAACTACTGTTCATCCAGATAATATTGTAGGAGAATTAAAGGGTAAAGGAGCTAATCAGGCTTGGGCAGCGCGACAGGTAAAAAAGGAAATTATTGACCCTAAAAAAATTGACTATAACCGTATTTTAGTAAGCGTTTTTGACATAGACACAATAGTTTATCCTGGTTATTTTTTTTGTTTAACTTATAATTTTTTAACCAATAAAAAACCATATCATGCTAGTTATCAACCTGTTCCAGTATATCACAATAACATTTGGCAATCTCCATTTTTCGCAAGAGTAGCAGCTTCTTCTAATACTTTTTGGCAAATGATGCAGCAAATCAGAGTAGAAAAATTAGCAACCTATTCATCACATTCAATGACTTGGCGTGCTCTTATTGATATTGATTTTTGGGCAACTAATATGGTTAGTGAAGATTCAAGGATTTTTTGGCATTGTTTTTGTTATTACCGCGGAGATTATCGGGTAATTCCTCTACATTTTCCTGTTTCAATGGATGTTTGTATGGGAAAAAATATGATTGAAACAGCAAAAAATCTATACAAACAACAAAGAAGATGGGGGTGGGGCGTAGAAAATGTTCCTTATTTAATTTTTAATACCATAAAACACTGGAAAGAATTGCCACATAAGAAAATGATTAGTAGAATTTTAGTACAATTGTATGGTTTCCATTCTTGGGCTACAAATGCTTTGATTATTGCTGTTGTAGGATGGATGCCTTTGCTTTTGGGCGGCGATGATTTTAATAATACAGTTTTGTCTGGCAACCTCCCTCTTATTAGCCGTACCTTAATGACTTTGGCAATGGGCGGTTTAGTCTTGTCAGCAATAATATCAACATTGTTATTACCACCTCGTCCTAAAAAATATGGAATTGGTAAAAGCTTAGTAATGGTGATACAATGGATAATATTGCCAGTTAGTATTATATTTTTTGGTGCAATACCAGGCCTAGAAGCACAAACTCGTTTAATGCTTGGAAAATATATGGGATTTTGGGTAACTCCAAAAAATCGTTAGACAAATAGAACACAGATAAACATTACTCAGAAAAAGAGAAGTTAGTATTATATATTTCTTCCGCTTTTATATTTAAATAAATTTTTTTGTTTAACAATAAATAAATTAAATATGTCTGATAAGATAAAAATTGCATTTTTTGGTACCCCAGATTTTGGTTTACCATCTTTTAAGTCTTTAGTCAGAGATCAAAGGCTCAAAATTTGTTTTGTAGTCACACAACCTGACAAAAAGGTAGGTAGAAGACAAATTTTAACCCCACCACCTATAAAACTAGAGGCATTAAAGCATAATATTCCTATTTTTCAACCGGAAAAAATAAAAAATTTTTCTTTACCTTATAAAATAGACTTAATTGTTACAGCTGCTTATGGTCAAATTATCCCTAAAAATATTTTAGACGCACCAAAATATGGGTCCATCAATATTCATGGATCTTTGTTGCCCAAATATCGTGGCGCCTCTTGTATACAAGCAGCAATTTTAAATGGAGATAATAAAACAGGCATTACTATTATAAAAATGACAGAGAAATTAGATGCTGGGCCAATTATCGCTCAAAAAGAAATTAAAATTAAAAAAGGAGAAACAGCAGGCGAGCTTTATAAGCGCTTATCTTTGTTGGCAGCTAAAATGATTATCCCCGTTATTTTTTCCTATATTCAGGGCACAATTAAGTTAGAACCTCAAAACGAATCCAAAGCTTCCTATGTTGGATTATTAACTAAGAAGGATGGCGAAATAGATTGGAATAAGTCAGCTACAGAGTTGGAAAGATTTGTACGCGCCATGACGCCATGGCCGGGAGCGTATTGTTTTATTAAAAAAGATAAAATAAGAGTTAAGGTTATTAAAGTAAATTCAAAAATATTAAAAATAAATAAATATAAAATAGGAGAAATATTTTCTTGCAAAAAAAAATTAGCTGTTCAATGTGGTCAAAATGCTTTAATTATAGAAAAATTACAAATATCTGGTAAAAAAGAGATAAGTGGAGAAGAATTTTTAAGAGGATACCAAGATTATATTTATTTATTTTGATTTGCTTTTGTAACTCCTATAAATAATAATGGCAATGACAAAAAATCCTAATACACAAAAGCCAAGTGATATTTGATGGTAATATTTAGAAAAAAGTTGTTTCTGAGCACCAAAAAGGTAGCCGAGAAGAGCCAAAACACTTACCCATATTCCAGAGCCCAAAGAAGTAAAAAATAAAAAGCTATAAAAATTCATTTTTGAGAATCCCGCTGGCAGTGAAATTAATTGTCTTATTGCGGGTATAAGTCTACCAATAAAAGTAGAGACATTACCATATTTTAGAAAAAATTGTTCTGATTTTTCTATATTTTTTTTATTTATCAAAATAAGGCGAGAAAATTTATGTTCCGCAAGCTTATATACAATTTTCCTTCCTAAAGTTATTGCTAAGATATAATTAAAAACTGCTCCTATTATACTGCCAATAATACCGGATAATATAACAAAGAAAATATTAAATTTTCCTTCACTGGCTAAATAGGCCGCGGGTGGTATAACCAACTCTGAAGGGAATGGGAAAAATGAACTTTCAATAGCCATTAAAAGCACAATGCCGCTGTAACCGATGTCTTGGCTTAAATTTAATAATATATTTATAAGGCTGTTAAACATATCAATATTAAAAAATAAAAGGAGAATTGTATTACTCCTTTTATTTTTTTAGTATCCATCTATATTTTAACAGAAAAATCTTTTTGCCTCAAATTGGAATTATTATCCTTTTTCAACCATTATATATTTGGCTAGCATAGGATGAACTCGAGCGATATGATCGTAAATCATTTGAGCTATACGTCTATATGTAAAATGTCCATTTTTTCTACTTCGTAAACCGATAAAATAGAAAGCTTCTCGTAAGTTCATTTTCATAACAAAACGGCGAGCCGTAGCTTTTGTAGTAATATATTGTGCCTCTCGAGGGAATTCTTTGGCTATTTTAAAATAGGCGCGATGAGCGTTTTCCATAGCATTGTAATAAATATCTCCTAGACCGACTTCTCGGAATAATTTTGGTGTAAAATATCCATATTCTGCAGTTAAAATTTGTGGGGTTTGAGTCATGATTCTGTTCCGTTTTAAGTCGTAGTAAGCTCCTTGATCTAACAAACAGTCAAAAGTATAATATGGATATTCTAACTCGCGTGGCGGTTTGTCATAAATATTACGCGCACCTGACAATATATTTTCGAAAATTTCTTCTTTTTCTTTTTTGCTCATCTTTTTGACTTTTTCTAATGCTTTTCTGAATTCAACCGTATTATATTTATATATCAATCCAGCTAAAACCTTATCTTCACCATCTTCGTCATAGTCAATTAAATCAACTTCTAATTTATTATCATTAGTGTATTCTAAACATCTAATATCATTAGTTAGTTCAGGAGTTTTTTGAAATAAGTATTCTTCATTTTTAATATAATATTCATTTGGATCAGCATATTTAACTAAAGTAGGGGTAATTTCTAAGGCAACCCTTTTAATTTCTCTTCCTATTTCTCTAACTTCTTCTAATGGATGAGAAAGCATCTTAGTAATAGCATATTCCCAGGTGCGGGCATTAGCACTCATCCCTAGATTAGCTAAAACCGAATTTGGCAAAAGAAAACGACAAATATCAATCCACTTTGATTTAATTTTAGCTTGCCAAATATGTTCAGGATCATTATTTGTATTTGGATACATTTCGCTTATTGCTTTTTTAATTGGTTCAATAGAAGATTCATAAGCATCAAAAAGTTGATTTATAGCTTTAAGATAGATTTTTTTTATTTCAGGACGAAAATTGAAAACTCGTGGCACATATATACGGGAACGATCATAGATTTGATAACGTGATGATTTTTCAGTATAAGACGCCAAACGATTTGATTGGATGCATTCAACAGCAATTAAAGATACATCCTCAATTGCAACATTAAAAAAGGCATGTTCAGCAATAGAACCATGACCATAATTAACCACCCATTTTTCATTAAATTTGCTTGATTGTTCTTCTGTTAATTCAGCAGCAATTTTGTCAAATGGATCTGGTGAACGTGAACATTTGGCAAATGTTACAGCTATTACTTCTGGGGGCAAATTTTTTAAAGCATAAATTCTAGGCATAATATTTAATTTAATTATAAAAAAACTAAAAGTTAAAATTTTGTAAAATTATAATTGTCCTGACAATTTATGTTTACTAATTTGAATTATCTGAATATGTTTACTTAGTTTATTGTCTAGAAAGTTCCTGTGCTTCCAAAGCCATTATTTCCTCGCTCAGTTTTGTCATTAATATGTGTTTCTATGATTTTTGGTGATTCAATTTTTTGAATTAAGATTTGAGCGATTTTTTGCCCAGGAGCAATATGATATATGTCATGCCCTAAATTTATAAGATTAATTATTACTTCGCCACGATATCCGCTATCTATTACTCCTCCCATAGTATGTATCCCGTCTTTAGCTAAACCACTTTTATCCCAAATTAAACCAACATAACCTATTGGAATAGCTATTTTTATTCCAGTTTTTATTAAGGTCCGTTCGCCAGGTAGTATGCTATAATAATCTGTTGAATACAAATCAAATCCAGCATCATCTTGGTGTGCTTTTGTTGGTAATTTTGCTTTTGGATGTAAGCGTTCTATCTTTAAAACATCTTTAGTTTGGAGATTAAGGCTATTATGATTTCTAATTTTTTCTAAAGCATTTTGAGGTTGATTGTAAATAAAGAAATTA
>JALSMD010000136.1 GCA_026987855.1 Candidatus Falkowiibacteriota bacterium
AAAAGGAGAAAAAAAAGCAATTTCTAAGAAAACAGAAAAGGAAGGCAAAAAGGCGGAGAAAAATAAAGATAAGGAAAATAGTAAAACAAAAAAACAGGAAAAAAAGAAATACAGCAACGCTTATAGAGTATTAATTAAACCATTGATTACTGAAAAAGCAAGCATTTTAGGGGCAGAAAATAAATACTTCTTTGAAGTAGCTCGTGACGCTAATAAAATAGAAGTAGCTAAGGCTATTGAAGAAGTATATGGTGTTAAGCCAGTAAAAGTAAACATTGTAAATATGAAAGGGAAGAGAGTTAGATTCGGGCGCACCTTAGGAAAAAGAAAAGATTGGAAAAAAGCAATAGTTACATTACCAGAAGGCAAAGCTATTAAAATTTACGAAGGTGTATAGGAATTAAACAATAATAAAGTTTGAAATAAGAAATTAATTATATGGGTATTAAAACAGTAAAACCTACAACTCCAGCAAGAAGAGGCGCAACTTTTGATGATTTCTCAGATATTACTAAAGTTGAACCAGAAAAGAGTTTGGTAATTTCTAAAAAAAGGACTAGTGGTCGCAATAATCAGGGCAAAATTACTGTAAGACATAGAGGCGGAGGCGCAAAAAGAAATATAAGAATTATTGATTTTAAAAGAGATAAATTTGATATTCCTGCTAAAGTTGCTTCTATAGAATATGATCCTAATAGGGGAGCTAGAATTGCTTTGTTGCATTATAAAGATGGCGAAAAGAGATATATTATTGCTCCAACAGGTTTAAAAGTAGGAGATGAGGTTATAAGTTCTCAAAAACAAATAGAAATTAAGGCTGGTAATGCAATGCCAATAAAATATATTCCTGCTGGTGTAGCTATTTATAATTTAGAGTTAGAACCAGGTAAGGGAGGACAAATAGCAAGAGGAGCAGGAAATTGTGTGTATGTAATGGGTATGGAAGATAAATATGTTCAAATTAAGATGCCATCAGGAGAAATTAGACTATTCAAAAAAGAGTGTTTATGTACTGTTGGACAAGTTAGCAATCCTGATAAAAAACTAATAAAAATAGGATGGGCTGGCAGAAAAAGACATTTAGGCTTTAGACCAACTGTAAGGGGAACAGCAATGAATCCTGTTGATCATCCTCATGGAGGCGGCGAAGGAAATCAACCAATTGGTTTAAGATATCCAAAAACACCTTGGGGTAAACCAGCATTAGGGGTTAAAACTAGAAAAAAAGGAAAAGCATCTGATAAATTAATTGTTCAAAGAAGAAATAGTAAAAAGAGGAGATAACTTTAATAAATAAATTAATTAAAATATATGGCAAGAAGTTTAAAAAAAGGTCCTTATGTTAATGAAAGGCTATTAAAGAAAATTAAGCAATTAAAACCAGGTGACAAAACAGTTATTAAAACCTGGGATAGAGCTTGTACAATTACTCCAGAAATGGTTGGTTTTACTATTGGTGTTCATAATGGCAAAACTCATGTGCCAGTATATATAGTTGAAAATATGGTAGGTCATAAATTGGGAGAGTTTGCTCCTACGAGAAAGTTTATTAGCCATGGCGGTAAAATGGCTAAACAGCAACAACAAGGAAAATAAATAATTTTTAAAATAATATGGATGTAAAAGCAAAAGCAAAATATATTAGAATTTCTCCACGGAAAGTGCGTCTGGTTGTAGACGTAATTAGAGGAATGCAAGTTGAAAAAGCTTTAGATCAGTTGAATTTTATTAACAAAAGAGCAACAGTACCAGTAAGAAAATTATTAAACTCAGCAATTGCTAATGCTATTAATAATTTTGAATTAGAAAAGAATAATTTATATATTAAAGAAATCAAAGTAGATGAAGGTCCAACTTTAAAAAGATGGATGCCAAGAGCTCATGGAAGGGCTACTATGATTAGAAAGAGAACTAGTCATATTAGCGTAATATTAGGAGAGCTGGTTGATAGTGGTAAAAAAGAGACAAAGAAAGAAAAAGTGGAAGAACCTATTAAATTAACCACAAAACCAAAGGAAGAAGAAGGAATTAAAGTATCAAAAAAAGATCAGATAAAAGAAATTGAAAAACCTGCTACCCATCTTGAAGATAAGAGTGAATCAATTAAAGATCCTCGCCGTGAAGGCAGAGGCAAACATACAGAAATTGAAGGTAACGTAAAAAAAGGTTTCGTAAATAAAATTTTTAGAAGAAAAAGTGGATGATTTATAATAATTAAATATAAAATTTGCTATGGGAAAGAAAATTAATCCAAAAATATTTAGAATAGGAATTACTAGAACATGGAGTTCTAAATGGTTTAGTACAAGCAAAGATTATGCGCAGAAACTTGAACAAGATGTTAAAATTAGAAGATATTTATTAAAAAAATTGATTGAAGCTGGTATTGATAAGATAGAAATAGAGCGTAATAATAAAAAAATCGCTATAAACATTTATACTGCTAAGCCAGGATTAATAATTGGTAGAGGCGGTAGTGGTGTAGAAGATTTAAAAAAGGATATTCATAACAAATTTTTGCGCGCAGCTGGCTTTAGGTTAGGAGATATCAATGTTAATATTTATGAAGTAGAACGTCCAAATTTGTCAGCGCAGGTAATGGTTCAATCAATGATTTTGGATATTGAAAAAAGAATGCCATATCGTCGCGTAATGAAGCAAGCTATTAGTCGTATAGAAAGATCCGGAGCATTGGGAGTAAAGGTAATAATTAGCGGTCGTTTAAATGGAGCAGAAATTGCTCGCAGTGAAATGTTAACTAGTGGTAAAGTGCCATTACATACTTTAAGAGCAGATATTGATTATGCTCGTGGCACAGCCCATACTACTTATGGGTCCATCGGAATTAAAGTATGGATTTATAGAGGGGAAGTTTTTGAAAAAAAAGAAGAAAAAGGCGAAATAGTAGGACCAAATAAATTAAAATAAATAAATTAAATAATAATTGAAAATTGGAAATGAGAATTTAAAAGTATGTTAATGCCAAGAAAAACAAAATACAGAAAAGCACAAAAAGGAAGAAGGGGCGGTAAAGCTAGCCGCAAAATTGAAATTAGTTTTGGTAGTTATGGCTTAAAGAGTTTAGAGGCTCATTGGATAACAGCTAGACAGATTGAAGCTGCTCGTAGAGTAATGACGAAATATATTAAAAAAGGTGGCAAATTGTGGATTAGAATTTTTCCTGATAAACCAGTTACTAAAAAAGGTGGTGAGATCCCAATGGGCAAAGGAAAGGGAGCAGTTGACCATTATGTGGCAGTAGTAAAACCGGGAATGATAATGTTTGAAATGGACGGCATTGATAGGAATTTAGCTAAAGAAGCTATGGAATTAGCAGCATATAAATTGCCAGTAAAATGTAAATTTATAGAGAAAAAATAACTTAATATAATATATAAAATAATATGGAATTCAGAGAACTAAAAAAGAAAAGTATTAGAGAATTAAATAAATTATTAGTAGAATATAGAGAAAAGTTGCGAGCATTGCGTTTTAAGGATGCAAATAAGCAGTTAAAAAATGTAAGAGAAATTAGAGAAACTCGCAAAACAATTGCTCGTATTTTAACTTTGTTGAATTCTAAAAAAGATAATAATTAAAATATATGGCAAAAAATAATAAAAAAACTAATAATAAATCAAAGAAAGCCGTTAGTGAAAAGAAAGAGAAAGAAGTAGTAAGAAAAAAATTTCAAGGAGTAGTAGTTAGCGATAAAATGGATAAAACTATTGTAGTAAGAGTTGATAGAGTGAAGTCTCATGCAAAATACAAAAAAAGATACATTGTTAGTAAGCGATATAAAGTTCATGATGAAAAAAACCAATTTAAAACAGGAGATAAAGTTACTTTTGTTGAGTGTAGGCCTTTGTCTAAAGAAAAAAGATGGAGAGTGCTTTATAAATAATTTAAATTTTTAATACATTATTAATAATTAAAAAAGATTAACATAATAATTATATGATACAGGTTGAATCAAAAATTAAAGTTGCTGATAATTCTGGCGCCAAAGTGGTGCAATGTATTAGAGTATTAGGTGGATACAGAAAAAGATATGCAAGGGTAGGTGATGTCATCACAGCTTCTGTAAAAGAAGCAATTCCCCATACTGCCATTAAAAAAGGAGATGTAGTTCATGCCGTTATTGTTCGCACTAAAAAGGAAATAAAAAGAAAAGATGGGACATGTTTGCGTTTTGATGAAAATGCTTGTGTAATTATTGATAAAGACAAAAAAGAACCAAGAGGAACTAGAATTTTTGGTCCGATTGCCAGAGAGGTAAGAAGAAGAGGTTTCTTTAAAATAGCTAGTTTAGCCCCAGAAGTTTTATAATTTAATTTTAGAATAGAAATAAAAATAATAAAAATTATGAAAATTAAAAAAGGTGACAAAGTGAAAATTTTAGCAGGCAAGGACAAAGGAAAAACTGGGAAGGTTTTACAGGTTTTTCCGAGATATAATCGTGCTAGTGTAGAAGGATTGAATTTGATGATCAAGCATATGAGACCCCGTCGTCAAGGAGAAAAGGGACAAAGAATTGAATTTCCAGCCCCAATCCATATTTCTAATTTAATGTTAATTTGTCCTAAATGTAATAAAGCAACTAGAGTAGGATATAAATATGTAGAAGAAAAAGTAGGTAAAAAAACTAAAAAGAGAAAACAGAGAATTTGTAAAAAATGTAATAATTTAATAGATTAGTTAATTTTATGAGATTAAAAGATAAATATTACAAAGAAATAGCTCCACAATTAAAAGAGAAATTTGGATATAAAAATATTTTTGAAGTACCTCGTTTAGAGAAGGTGGTAATTAATGTTGGATTTGGAAGACATGCTAAAGAAAAAGAATACATTGAAAGTGTAGTAAATAATTTAATGAGAATTAGCGGACAAAAACCAATTTTAACTAAAGCTAGAAAATCTATTTCTTCATT
The DNA here is from genome assembly GCA_026987855.1 of Candidatus Falkowiibacteriota bacterium. GTDB lineage: Bacteria > Patescibacteriota > Patescibacteriia > Patescibacteriales > JALSMD01 > JALSMD01. The sequence continues at coordinate 4,934 of JALSMD010000136.1, forward strand.
TAAAATAAGACAAGGAATGACTATTGGAGCAGCAGTTACTTTAAGAAAAGAAAGAATGTTTGATTTTTTAGAAAAGTTAATCAATGTTACCTTTCCTCGCGTCCGTGATTTTAGAGGTATTAGCGAAAAAAGTGTTGACAAGAATGGAAATTTAAATATAGGATTTAAAGAGCATTTGCCATTTCCAGAGATTAAAAGTGACGAAGTTGATAGAATTCATGGATTGTCAGTTTGTATTACTACTAATGCTAAAAACAGGGAGGAAGGACTAGAGTTATTTAGATTGATGGGCTTTCCTTTTAAGAAAAAATAATTTATTAATTTTATATTTATGGCTAGAAAAGCATTAATTGCAAAATCCAAGAAAAAACCTAAGTTTTCTACTCGTGTTGTAAGACGTTGTTGGCGTTGTGGTCGTAACCATGGTTATATGAGAGATTTTAATTTATGTAGGATTTGTTTTAGAGAATTAGCTGAAAATGGAGAAATTCCAGGCATAAAAAGAGCGAGTTGGTAAACTTTAATCTAATTTTAATTAATTTAATATTATAATAATTAAGATATTCATATGATAATAGATCCAATTGCAGACATGTTAACAAGAATTAGAAATGCTCTTGCTGTTCGCAAGCATGATGTTGTTTTGCCTATGAGTAAAATAAAATATGAAATTGCTAAAATTTTAGAAAAAGAAGGTTGGGTTTATAAAGTTGAAGTAATTAAAAACAAAAGCAAAAAAGGATCTAATTTTGACGAATTAAGAATTATTTTAAAATATAAGAAAAGTGGCAAACCAGCAATCACTTGCTTAAAGAGAGTAAGTAAACCAGGATTAAGAGTGTATGTTACTAAGGACAATTTGCCAAGGGTGTTAAATAATTCTTAATTCGT
>JALSMD010000137.1 GCA_026987855.1 Candidatus Falkowiibacteriota bacterium
AATTATAAGGTGCTGGCTTTATGATTTTTTTACGAGGGTTCTCACCCTCCCATTACATATAGATTTTAACCATACTCACTTTGTTCGTATGGCTAAAATCTATATGCGGAGAGGGAGGGATTCGAACCCTCGAGGCGCGTGAACGCCTAACACCTTAGCAGGGTGCCCCTTTCAGCCACTCAGGCACCTCTCCATAATTGACAGGTTTATTCCAATTTATTAATTATTTTGCTATAATAAAAATATATAAAATAATTTAATTATTGTCAACAATAAACATATGCCAGAACAAAAAGAAACTAATAATTATAGGGACATTCTTATTAGCTGGAAAGTCCCTGAATATGAAAAACATAAAAGGAGCAAAAAATGGTATATTGGTGCTGGCATTATTGCTTTTATTTTTTTTATTTTTGCTATTATCACTTTTAATTATTTATTTGCTTTTATTGTAATAATAGCATCTTTTATTATTATTTTATATGATGCTCATGAACCTAATTTAGTAGATTTTGCTATTACTCCCGAAGGTTTGATAGTTGGCCGCAGGTTTTATGACTATGACGAGATTAAAAATTTTTCTATTGTGTATAAACCAAGATTAGGGGTTAAAAATATCTATTTTGAATTTAAAAACTTTTTGCGACATAGGCTTACTATTCCTTTACAAGATCAAAATCCGGTTGAAATAAGAAAAATTTTATTAAAGTATTTACCAGAAGACACAGAGCGAGTTGACCCTCCTTTTTCTGAAAATTTAGCTAAAATATTAAAACTTTAATAAATATGAAAGTATTTTGTGTTATACCAGCCTATAATGAAGAGAAAACCATTGAAAAGGTCGTAAGAGAAGTAAAATTTTATGTTGACAAGGTAGTAGTAGTAGATGATGGTTCAGTTGACCAGACTAGCTATTTAGCTCAAAAATCCGGAGCAATAGTTTTGAGGCATTTAATCAATCGCGGTCAAGGAGCTGCTTTAGAAACTGGTAATCAGTATGCTTTAAGCAAGGGAGCTGATATTATTGTTCATTTTGATGCTGATGGCCAATTTTTAGCTCGAGAGATACTGGAAGTGATAACTCCCATAAAAAAAGGAGAAGCGCAAATAGTCTTTGGCTCTCGTTTTTTAGAGAAAAAATCACATATTCCTTGGTTTAAAAAGAATATCATTATTCCTTTAGCACATTTAGCTAATAAAATATTTATTGGCAAGAGTTTAAGTGATCCCCAAAGCGGTTTTAGAGCCCTTTCTCGCACGGCAGCCCAAAAAATCAAAATAGAACAAGATGATATGGCGCATTGTTCAGAGATTATATATAAGGCTTTTAGCAATCAATTAAAAATTAAAGAAGTGCCAATTACTGTTATTTATCATGATTTTGGGCAGAGATTTTTAAGTGGGATTAAAATTATTAAAGATTTAATTTTAGGATTACTTATCAAATTATAAAATCTAATAATTAATTTAAAAATTATGACAACAACTTTATGGATTATTCTAGGAATTGTACTTGTTTTTGTAGTTTGGATTATTAGTATGTACAATTCTTTAGTTCGTCTTAAGAATCGTGTAGAAGAGGCTTGGAGCGATATAGATGTTCAACTTAAAAGACGATACAATTTAATACCTAACTTAGTGAATACTGTTAAGGGTTATGTTAAACACGAACAAGAAACTTTAGAGAAAGTAGTAAAAGCCCGCGCCTCAGCAATGCAGGCCAGAGAGTCTGGTGATACAAAAAAACAAGCTGAGGCAGAGAATGTATTATCTTCAACCTTAAAGACAATTTTTGCTCTATCAGAAAATTATCCTGATTTAAAAGCTAATCAAAATTTTATTGAATTGCAACGCGAGTTAGTTGATACCGAAAATAAAATTCAAGCTGCTCGCCGTTTTTATAATAGTAATGTGCGGGATTTTAACACAAAGTTAGAAATGTTTCCCACAAACATTATTGCTAATATGTTTGGATTTAAACCTAGAGATTATTTTGAAATAGAAGAAGAAAGTGAAAGAGAAAATATTAAAGTTGATTTTGGAGTTTAGAAGTTTAGTTTGGTATTATGGCAATTAAGAAAATAATTAAAATCGTATTTTTCTGTATTTTTTTGTTTTTTGCTCATTTTGTTTGGGCAAAAATTGATTTGTTTTTTTGGAAGTATTATAAAAATATTACAGTAAGACCGGGATGGAATATTATTAAAATTGATGATGAGATAATTAAATATTCTGCTCGTGGTTTGCGTGACTTAAGAATAGTAAATGATCGTTATGAAGAAGTGCCTTATAGGATTTTGGGTCCCCAAGAAAGGATAGTTAAGCTTGATAGACCCAAAATAATTAGCAATACTTATCTTCCAGGAAAATATTCTGTGATTGTTTTAGATTTAGGAAAAAAACATAAGCCCGTTAATAGCCTCCGTATAAATACCATTTCAGAGAATTTTCATAGAAGTGTTAGTGTTTACGCTAGTGATGACAATAATAAATGGCAGATATTAAAGGATAAAATATGTATTTATGATTATACTGATAGAGCTAAATATTTTCATAATCAAAAAACAAAAATTAAATTTCCCCAAACAGACCTTCGTTATTTAAAATTGGAAATTTCTGATCAAAATAATAATCCTATCAAAATAAATTCAGTTAATTTAGAGTATTATAAAAAGGAAGAAGCAAAAGAATTAAAAAAGAGGCCGAGATTTAGAGTAAAAGATAATGTTGATAATAACAGCAAAGAGATTTTTGTTGATTTAGGTCCAGGAAGACTGCCCGTTAATGAAATAGAATTATTTATAGATAATGAAGATTTTGGTCTTCCAGTACAGCTTTTGGCCAGTTTTGATGGAATAAATTGGCGCACAGTTGGCAATTATTATATTTTTAAATATAATACTTCAAATCTTTGTAGCCATAATTTAGTATTACAATTTGAAGAAAGTAATGAAAGATATTTTAAAATTATTGTTTTTAACCAAAATGACAAGTCGTTAAAAATCGTCGGCTTAGAGTTCGCCGCATCATATAATAAGATAATTTTTTCAGCTAGCAAAGACAGGGAATATCGTTTATATTATGGCAATCAGTATGCTAAATTTCCAGAATATAATTTAGAGGAAAATTTCTCTTATATAGATTTGAATGACGCTTATGTTGCACAGATTTCCTCTCAATATAAAAATTCAAAATTTGTAACACCAGAACAGAAGAAAGAAAAAAACAAAAAGATATCTAGTTTATTGGAGTATGGAATCATTATAACTTCTATAATTTTGTTAATTTTGATTTATAGGTTTATCGCAGTTAGTAGAAGGTATTAACAAAAATAAAGATATTTATTTAATTCGTTGTCCTACTTCAAAGCCATACTCTATTTATTGTTTGTATGATTTTTAATAAAAGGTAATGTTTAATCCTTGATCAGTTTTATTATAATGAACATTATCTTTTATTCTTGTTGGTAGCCGCATATTTGCGTTTTTATTAATGGAGTTTTGTTTTTGTTAATTTTACTTTAACAGACAATTATTTCATAACATATAAATAATAGCCCTGTTTTTTATTATAATATATATTTGTAAACACATTATAGAGTGTGATATAATAAAAAAAAGTGTAAAAATTTTAAAACATGCCAGATATTAAAAATTTGCAATCAAAAAACGAAATAGAAAAAGAAGGACAAAGTGGGTCACAGGAAGTTGTGCCTGATTTAGTTTTACAACCACAAAAGCAAGAACAAATTGTAAATCCTGAACAAAATGTTGAAAATATAAATCAAATAGAGCCAATTTCTCAAGAATCTCAAGAAGCTAAAGAGGGCGAAGCGTCAGCAGGCAGTATTATTGCTCAAGGCAACTTGATTTCCGCACAGAAAGAAAGAGAAAAACAAATAGAAAATATATTAGAGTCTGGACTTGAAGAAATTTATTTAAGAATGTCACCAGAAAAACAACAAAAATTTAAAGCAGTTGGCGAACAAACAGCGCAAGAAATTAATAAATTGTTAGATTCCGCAAAAGTAAAGGTTAAACAAATTATTGATTTAATAAAAAAATGGCTATCCCTTATTCCAGGGGTAAATAAATTTTTTTTAGAACAAGAAGCCAAAATTAAGGCGGATAAGATAATGGAATTATCTAGAAAACGTTAATTGTATAAGTTAAAATAATTTTTATTTTTGTCTTTTATATTTTATAAAAGCATGTCTGATGAAATTAAAATTAAAAAGGCAAAATCCAGTTTGGCTGAATTTACTAAAAAACCTGTTCCTGGCGAAAAAGAAGTAGAAGAATTTGAAGAATATGTTGAAGATGAGTTAAGAGAAGAGGAAATTGAGGAGAGTTTAAGTGAAATATACCAAGACGATGATGGCAATATGGTTGATGTTAGTAAACTTTCTCGAAACAAAAAGAAGGGTTTTTTGTTTTGGTTTTTTTCTTTTGTTTTTTTTGTTGTTTTTTTTGGCGGAGGAGGATATATTGCTTGGCAATATTTAAATTCACATACTGACGCCAAAGTTGATTTTTATATAGATGGTCCTTCTGAAGTTTTGGCAGGAGAAGAGTTTTTTTATGTGATTAATTACAAAAATGATAGTAATATAGCCATCAAAAATGTTGATATAGAGATTAAGTATCCAGATAATTTTATTATTTTAGATGTTAGTTCAGCGGGTGAAGAAAGGGGTGGCTCTTGGCATTTTGATGAGATATCACCTTATCAACAAGGAAAAATAAAAATAAAAGGGAAAATTATTGCTCCTCAAGGCGAGAATAATATTATTTTAGCGAATATGCTTTATACTCCCGCAAATTTTTCTTCTGAATTTAAAAAAGAATCTAGTTTAAGTACAACCATTAAAGATATCGGCATTGATTTTGACTTTGATTATGTTGATACTGTTTTGGTAGGAGAGGAAAATGAGATTGTTATTAAATATAGCGCCCAGGAAGAAAACTATTTATATAATTTTAGAGTTGTGGTAGAACCATTGGACAACCTAGAATTTATTAAAGAGGATTTAAAAGACGAAAATATAGAAATGATAAGGCCGGGTGTATGGCAGGTAAACTTAGTTAGCAAAGAAGAACAGGAGTTACCTATTTATTATAAGTTGACTGATAAAATTTCCAATGAAGAGGTCATAAATATTAAGTTTTCTCAAGCCGACAAAGAAGGTAATTATTATAATTTTTTTGAAAAATCTATCAAAGTAGAAGCAATGGAAAACGATTTAAATTTAACTTTAATTGTTAATGGCAAGCGCACAGATCAGGGCGTAGATTTTGGTCAAGTTCTTAACTATTCTATTGTTTATATCAACAAAGGAGAGACTAGTCTGAAAAATGTTGTAGTTATGGCAGTTTTAGAGAGTGATTTTCTTGATTGGACCAGTTTGGACGATAAGAATAATGGCCAAAGAAAAGGAAACACTATTATTTGGACAAAAGAAGAAATTCCTCAACTAGAAGAATTAAAGCCAGAGGATGAGGGCTCTATTGATTTTTCTATTAAGTTAATAAAACCGGATAAGATAGAAAGCGGCAAAGAATATTTGGTAAAAAGTTATGCTCAATTTAGTGTAGGCGAGATTGAAGGCGAGGAAGCGCGAGCTACGAAAAGCAATGTTATTATTAATAAGATTAATAGTGACCTTAATTTAATTGAAGAAATTAGGTATTTTAATAAGGATAATATCCCGGTTGGTACAGGACCTATACCCCCGAAAGTCAATAAAACAACATCATTCAAGGTTT
>JALSMD010000138.1 GCA_026987855.1 Candidatus Falkowiibacteriota bacterium
GGGAGTTGTTTTTTATGGGAGAAGAGGAAAAAAAAGAAAAGAAGAAAAAACAATTGATGAGATGAGGCAAATCATTGCTAGTGGCGGTTATAAAGTTTTTAACAGCCGGGAAGTTAAACCAAAATTTACACAAAAAGAAGAACCTAGAAAAGAGACAGAAAAAACAGAAGAAGAATTACTAGACAACAAACTTATAAAAGATTTTGAAGAAAAATTTAAAAGAATAAGAAATAATTATCAGGATAATCCCCAAGAAAAGAGAAAACAATTAGAGAATTTATTAAAAACTATTAAAAAAGAGGAAGAATTACTTACAGAAGATGAAATGCGAGCAAAACAAAGGCTAGTAATTTTAAAAAAGGATATAATAGCCGCAATCAACAAAATTAGGGATGAGATATTAGAGAAAAACAAAGAGTCTGAGAGCGCAAAAGAAAAGGACGACAGCATAGAACTGGAAGAAGAAAAAAACAAAGAAGATGCATCGCAAAAAGAAGCTATAAAAGAAAAAACAATTGAAGAATATTTAGAAGAGCTTGGCTTTAAGGTAAATATTGAAGATTTAGAACTTGCCATAAAGTATAAAGTTGATGAAAGTGGAGAAATAAAAATTGACGAGAAAGGCAAAAAAGATATTTTAGATATTTTAAAAAATTTAAGAGGAACAGAAAACTTAACAGAAGAGGAAAGAGAGTTAATTATTCAAAATACAGCTACCGTGTTAGATGAAGCTGTCAATAGAGAGACAGAGCGTGAATTTTCAAAGTTATGGAAACATCATAAAAGAGTATTGTTGGCTGGTGGTTTAATTTCTCTAGTAGCAGGAATAGCAGGAACAGGAGTAAGAATGTTGGGAGGAGGAATGATTACTAAAGCAGCTGGATCTTTAGCTGGCGGTATTTTGGGTGCGAGCGCTGGTTTTGTGCGCGCTTGGGCACGAGAAAGATTTAACCCTATTTTAGAAAGAATTAAGAAGGATAATTTAAAGAAGTTTATAGAAATTAAAGAAGAAAAGGCAGAAGAATTATTAACCCAAGAAAATATTAAAATTGTTCTATTACAAGAATTAAGAAGTTCTTTGATTAATAAAATAATTGATACATCGCGCCTTAGCAGAGAAACTAAAATAGAAGAATACAAAAGATTAGTGCGAGAATTTATTAGTCATAATAAAGAATTAAAATCACTAGAAAAAGATAAACAAGAAAAGCTTGTCAATAGCTTGAGTGCGTTGGCATTGATTACTAACGAAAATTCCCAGATGTTTAGTGATTTACTGGAGGATAAAAAACGCGAAATAAAAATTGGAATAAAAACAAAAGCAACTTTGCGAGGAGGAGCTTTGGGCTTGGCGGTGGGGGTAGCAAATTCTTTTACCAATATTCCAAATGCTGGTTATATTTTTAGTGGTTTATTAAGTAGTTTAGCAATAGGAGGATCTTTAGATGCTTGGATGAAAAGAAAAATCAAAGAAGGCGCAATAGAAGATGTGGTAATGGATGTTGAGAGAATTTTAAATCAAGAGGCGATTGGACAAAAAGAGATAATTAAATTACATACACTTTTAAAGAGCGGTGTTTTAAATAAATATCCTATTATTAGGGAGCGAACTAGAGAGTTTCTGTTAAAAAATGCTTTAGAAGACTTAACTGATAACAAAATAGATGAAGAATTTGCCGAAGAAATCAAACATAAACTAGAAGGAAAAAAATTAAAACATTTACGCAAAATTTCTGCTTATACTCTTGGTTTTAGTGTAGGTTTGACAGGTGGTATGATAGGCAAAACTATAGTAGAAAAGGCAGGAGAAATGCTTTCTTCTGGTCTTGTGCAAAATAGTTCGGATATTGATATTAAAGACAATAAATTAGTATATTCTCTGTTAGTAGGAGTTCCCGAAGAGGTAAAAGAAACAATTTTACAAGATGAATCTTCCTTAGCTTATTTGCAGAAAATTGACAAATTTATTATTGAATTAAGTATGCAAGCAGATGCAAATAGTCAATCGGCGAGAAGAGAAATAGAAAATCTATTAAAAGAAGCTGTTGCAGATGGTAAAATTAGTGATGATGAATATCAAAAAATATCTGAAATTTATCAAAGGATTTTCCCGCCTGTAGCTACTGAGCCGTCAAAAGTCCCAGAACCCCCCAAAGCTGAAATATCTCCTGAGGAAGCAGAGCGCCCTGTTGAACCAGGTGCCAAAGAAAAAGTGGAAGATATTGGAAAAGAAATAGTTATTAAAAAAGAAGAAAAATTAGCCGAGCCCATAGAAGTAAAAATTGGAGGCAAAGTTGATACTTTTTCAGAAGCAATTTATGAAGCAGCCAAAGAAGCTTATAGTAAGGGAGATTATGAAAGAGTAGATAATTTTATTCATAATGTTTTAGGAGATGAAGTAAAAATTAATGATCAAGATCGCTTTAAGTTTTTGCAAAAAGCAGTGAGAGTTTTATCGATAAGAAATATAGGTAAAATAGGAGATGAAAGTGTTAAAAATTTAGTTTATGAAGGCAATATAGTAAAATTGAATGCAGATGGAACTTGGAGTGTGGAAAAGGCAGGGGGAAATTATGGGCCGCAGGCAGTAACCGAAGAACAATTGCGAGAAAATGCTCACAATATTCAAGAGAAGTCGGAAAAAGTAAAAATTTTATCTTTAAAGGAAATCAACTCACAACTTAAAGAATCTTTGGGTGTGAATGATAAAGAGGAAGATGAGAATGTGGTTATTATCCAATTTGGAGATTTAATTCAAATTAAAATTAATGATGATACAATTGATATTGATTTAAATAAAGGCAATTGGAAAATAGATGAATATAATTTAGAAGGAAAATTAGATGAAATTCCAGAAGATAACAGAATTAAATATTTTAAAGAATTGATTGAAAAAGCAAAACATCCTTTTGAAGACGAAGATTATTGGGGGGAAGAAATTAAATTAGATGACAAATATATTGTCCGCCAATTAAATACACAGGCGCCAATTAAATTTTTTGACATAAAAGAAAATGATAATTTTGATAAAATTCCAGATATAGCCCAAATAGGTGATACGTATATTTATCGGGAAGATAATGAAACGTGGAATCAGTTTGAGAAAAGAGTTATAAATGAATACGTGACTATAAGTCATGAGAGAGAGCAATTATTAAATAATTTCGGTCTTACTAGTCAGGAAATAGAACAATATGGGATTGAAAATATTGTTACGGAAAATAATTTGGAAGAAAAATTAGAATTTATCAAATTACATAAAGAATCTTGGTCGCCAGAAAAAATAAAAACTTTCTTTATTGTTAGTGAAGAATTAAACAAAGATTACAACGACCCTTCTTTTAGTAAAATTTTTGAGAAATTAGATCCAAGTTTCTATAAAAATCCAAACTTAGCCAAAGCGTTAATTGAATTAAATGAGGAAAAGTATAGCCAAGGAATTAAAGATTTATTAAAGCCAGCTCTTTTGACTTATAATAATCAAAGAGGATTTGAGTATAAGGATGGTTTGCTTAAAATAAAGGGCGTACATGATGGCAGAGGTTCTGAATATACTATTTTGCTCGACTTAAAAAATAATAAAATTGGTTTAGACGGTCCAGCTAAATGGAATTTTGGCACAAAGGGTTGGTTTAAAGCAAGGCCAGCTTTAGAGTTAACAGCTGATAATGTAAAGGCTGTTTTAAATAAGGTACATGAATTTTCGGCACAAGAATTGGGGATAGAAAAATAAATTTATTTATTTTTTAAATGTAAATAAATAATTAAAAGAATAGCACTACTCACAATTAAAATATCAGCTATATTAAAAATAGTAAAATATTTTAGATCAAAATAATCAATAACATATCCAAATTTAACTCTGTCCCATAAATTACTGATTGACCCCAGACTAATAGCAATTAAAAACAGAAAAATAATATATTCTTTTTTTTGCCACATTACAACAGTATAAAATAGCAAAAAAGTAATTATAAAAAATATAAAGATAGTTAAAGCCGCGCCTTTTATAGGAAGAGAAAAAGCGATATAATAATTAGGAGTAAAATTAAATTTTAGCAAATTCCCAAATATTTGGTAATTATTAAATTTTTCTTTCAGGGCGAGAATTTTTAAAAACCTGTCAAAGACAAACAAAAAGACAATAATCATTAAAGAGATTATTGTCTTTTTGTTTGTAGTCATATTTCTATGATTTTTAAGTGAGGCTTTGTAATTTTGTCTTACATTTAACACAAGCGCTTGCTACCGGACGAGCTAAAAGTCTTTTTTCCGGAATATCTTCGCCACAATATTTACAAAGGCCATAAGTGCCATCTTCTATTCTTTTGAGGGCATTATTAATGTCTCGCAAAGCTTGTTCCAGTATTTTTTCTGTAGCCACATTAGTTGTATATTCTGATATTTCTTGAGCATTTTCGTCTTTTTTGTCTCCATATTCTGGAAATTTTGCCCTATGTTCATCTTTTTCATGATCATCTTTTTGAGTAATGCTATTTAAGTCTTTGATAATTTGTTCTCTTCTTTCCATTAACTCTTTTTTTATTTGTTCCAAAATTTCCTTTTTTATGGGAATTTTTCTTTTTTGTTTAGTCATATATTTAATTAGGATGAAGAAAAATAAATCTTATTTTCTCACATCCAAAATAAGACATTTAATAAATAGATATTTTTATTATATATTAAAAGCATATTTTTGGCAAGTAACCGCCTAGAGTTTGATGTTTTTTACAGTTATCGCGTTTATTAAAAATCGTTTGCTTTTTGTTTATAGAAATGATACAATAAGTTAAAATTACAAAGTTTTAAAATGACAAAAATAACAAAAAAAATTGTTACAATTGGCGGCGGCAGTGGGCATTATGTTCTTTTGTCAGGTTTGCGTGATTTGCCTAATATTGATATTACTGCTATAGTTTCAATGGTTGATAGTGGAGGAAGTACAGGTCGCCTTAGAGATGAGTTTGGAATTTTGCCACCAGGCGATATTCTTAAATGTATTTTAGCTCTCTCGCCAAATCGGGAATGGGCACGTAAATTTCTTTTAAAAAGATTTTTATCCAATACACGTTTAAAGGGGCATAATGCGGGGAATTTTCTCTTAACTATTTTATCTCAATATGCTGGCAGTTTTCCAGCAGGCGTAGAAGCTTTAAGTGAAATTTTGGATATTAAGGGACAAGTATTGCCAGTGACTATTGATAGAGCAACTTTGGTGGCAGAGCTAACTAATGGAGAGATGTTATATGGTGAAGGCGCTATTGATGTTCCACGAGGAGATCAAAGGGAGAAGATTAAAAGAACTTTTTTAGTGCCTCACCATACGGATCAAATTAAAGTTTATCCTCCTGTGGTTAAAGCAATTAACAACGCTAATTATATTATTATTGGTCCAGGAGATTTATATACCAGTATTACTCCTAATTTTTTGGTATCAGGCGTAAAGGAATCTATTAAAAGAACAAAAGCTAAAATTATTTATATCGCAAACATAATGACTAAATTTGGCGAAACAGATAATTTTTCTATTTATGATTTTGTTAATAATCTAGAAGATTTTATTAAAAGAAGAGTTGATATAGTTATTGCTAACTCCTATTCTCCTAGCTTAAAAATTCTTGCTCAATATCAAAGACAAAAATCTTTTTTAGTTAAGGCTCCCGGCAAACAAGAATGGAGAGGAAGAAAAATCG
>JALSMD010000139.1 GCA_026987855.1 Candidatus Falkowiibacteriota bacterium
CAAAGTTAGATATCATTTCAGAAATAAAAGAAGTGATTCCAGTAGCTAAATTAGTAATTGATAAATACTTAAAAAAAGAATATGATAAAGTAATGGTCGCTTATACTGATTTTATTAGTCCTGCCAAACAAGAACCTCGTATTAAGCAACTCTTACCAATTGATTTCAAGACAAAGGATGAATATCTTGGTATTGTTGGCGGAGACACTAGGGTAGGAATAGATAAAAACTTTATCAAAGAAAAAGAAGAAAAACATTTAGCTAACGAAAAATATAAATATGAATATACTTTTGAACCATCTCCTCGTGAGGTATTAGATGAAATGATACCTCGTTTAATTGAAGTGCAATTATTTCAAGCTTTATTAGAATCTAATGCTTCAGAACATAGCGCAAGAATGTCTGCTATGCATAAAGCCAATGAAGCAGCGGGAGAATTAGTAAAAGAATTAACTTTATTTTATAACAAAGCTAGACAAGCTAGTATTACCGCAGAGATTGCTGAAATTAGTGCTGGCGCTGAAGCTTTAAAAGATGAGGAAGATTAAATTAATTAATTAACATAAAAATAATATGGCAAAAACAGGAATAATAAAACAAATAATTGGGGCAGTGGTCGATGTTTATTTTGAGGATCACTTGCCAAAAATTTATAATGCTTTAGAAACAGAAATTCAAGGGAAAAAGTTAATTTTAGAGGTTGAACAACATATTGGATCAAATTTGGTTCGCACTATTGCTATGGGATCAACTGATGGTTTAAAAAGAGGAGATAAAGTTATTGACAGAGGAGAGGGCATTAGTGTTCCAGTGGGAGAAGCAACCTTAGGACGTATTTTTGATGTATTAGGAAATCCGGTAGACGGTAAAGGAGATGTTAAAACAGAAAAAAAATACTCAATTCATAAGCCGGCGCCAACATTCAAAGAGCAATCAACAAAAGTAGAAATTTTAGAAACAGGAATTAAAGTTATTGATTTAATTTGCCCAATTGCTAAAGGAGGGAAAGTAGGAATGTTCGGAGGCGCTGGAGTAGGCAAAACAGTGTTAATCCAAGAGTTTATCAATAATATTGCAAAAGAACATGGTGGATATTCTGTTTTTGCAGGAGTAGGAGAAAGAACTCGCGAAGGAAATGACCTTTATCATGAAATGAAGGAGGCAGGAGTACTTGATAAAGTAGCTATGGTTTTTGGACAAATGAATGAGCCACCAGGATGCAGAGCGCGTGTTGCTTTAGCAGGTCTTTCCATTGCTGAATATTTCCGTGATGAACAAAATCAAGATGTACTATTCTTTATTGATAATATTTTTAGATTTACTCAAGCAGGAAGTGAGGTTTCTACTCTCTTAGGAAGAATGCCAAGTGCAGTTGGATACCAACCAACATTAGCTACTGAAATGGGAGAATTACAAGAAAGAATTACTTCTACCAAAAAAGGTTCCATTACTTCAATTCAAGCTGTTTATGTTCCTGCTGACGACTTAACTGACCCTGCGCCAGCCACAACATTTGGTCACCTTGATTCTACGGTAGTTTTGTCACGTTCTTTGGCAGAATTAGGAATTTATCCAGCTGTTGACCCTCTTGATTCTTCTTCTACTATTTTGGACCCTAAAATCGTAGGAGAGGAACATTATAAAGTAGCTCGTGGTGTTCAACAAGTATTACAGAGATATAAAGATTTACAAGACATTATCGCTATTTTGGGCATTGAAGAGTTATCAGATGAAGACAAACTAATAGTTGCCCGTGCTCGAAAAATACAAAGATTTTTGTCTCAACCATTTACTGTAGCAGAAACATTTACGGGGCATCCAGGTAAATATGTTAAATTAGAAGATACAATTAAAGGTTTTAAAGAAATTTTAGAGGGCAAGCATGATGATAAAAGTGAAAGCGACTTTTATATGAAAGGTGGCATTGAGGAAGTAGGAAAATAAAAAATAATTAAATTATTTAAATATATGGCACAAAAAACTATAAAATTTGAGATAGTTACTCCTGAACGAGTGGTTTTAAAAGAAGAAATTACTCAAATTACTGTTCCAACAAAAAGTGGCGAAATTACTGTATTGCCGGGTCATATACCATTAGTTGCTCCTCTGGTTGCGGGTGTAATAGAAACTAAAAAAATAGATGGCGAAGTAGAAATTATGTCTATATCAGGAGGTTTTGTAGAAGTATTAAGAGATAAGGTTGTTATCTTAGCTGATACTGCTGAAAGAGCAAAGGAAATTGATATAGCAAGGGCAGAGGAGGGAATTAAAAGAGCTGAAGAAGCAAAAAAAGAAATCAGATCATCTGACAGAGTTCGTTTTGCTAATATAAATGCTAGCCTAGCTAAAGAATTAGCTCGCACAAAAGCGGTTAAGAGGTGGAAAAAAATTAATGGTAAATAATAAATATATGTCTCATTATTGCGACTCTTTATTAGTGACCTGCGAAGATTTTAGATTACATCAAAGAAAAGATGGACGTAATTACTTATTGGATTTTATTAAGCAATTAAAAATGGACTGCGATATTATTACTCGTGCTGGCGGCATTAAGGATCTGATACATTATAATAAAAAAGAATTTCGTGATTCATTAGAACGCGATATTATGGTTTCTTTAAATCTTCACAATTCTCATACTATAATTTTATTAAACCATGAGGATTGTGGTGCTTACTCTAATTTTAGCTTTTCTTCTAGAGAAGAGGAGTTGCAACAACATTATAATGATTTAAAAGAAGCAAAAAAAATATTATCTAGCCAATATCCGAACAAAAAAATTGAGCTATATTTTGCTGAATTATTACCTAACACAAAAGATGAATTCATCATTAAGAAAATAAATTAAAAAGTATGAGCAAAATATTTAACAATCAAAACTTTCAAACAGAAGTTTTAGAAAATTCACATAAAAAATTAGTAGTAGTAGACTTTTATGCTGATTGGTGCGCCCCTTGTAGAATGTTAGCGCCTATTATAGAAGAGGTAGAAAAAGAAATCGGTGACAAAATTATTATTAGGAAGTTAAACATTGAAGATAATAATGAAATAGCATCTAAATATAACGTGATGAGTATTCCTGCAATTTTATTCTTTAAAAATGGAGAAGTTATAGAATCTTTAATTGGTTTACAGTCAAAAGAAAATATAATAAATACCATCAAAAAATATATTTAATTTTTATTTATTTAAAGGATGAAATTTCCGATGAATTTTTCTTGCATATCTATCAGAGGCGTGCACATATCTGGTAGTAGTATCAAGAGATTCATGGCCTAATAACACTTGAATAGCAGCTGGATTAGCACCAAATTCAGCTAAATATGTAGCAAATCCATGTCTTAATGAATGGGCTGAAGTAGGCACATTTATCCCTAAAGCTTCACGATATTCTTTAATTTTAGCTTGTAAATAGTTGTTGGAAATTTTATTTTTATCTTTACGTGATGCATTAAGACCACGATAAGGAACAAAAACAAAGGGGGAGTCGCTATTTCTGATTTTTAAATACTCATTTAAGTATCTTATAGCTCGTGGTGTCAAATAAACAAATCTTTCTTTTTTACCTTTACCCAAAATAAAAATTTTCCCATCTTTATCAATTTGATTTAACCTTAAATTAGTAAGCTCAGAGATTCTCATTCCAGTTGAGAATAAAACCTCTAAAATTGCCCTGTTGCGTGCGGCAATTTTTTTATTTTTTTCAAATTTAGAAGGGAATTCAATGAGTTTAATCAATTGGTCAAGCTCAGCCACCTGTGGCTTTTTTTTAATTGTTTTAGCCATTTTAATTGCGTCTGGAGGTAGGGGAGTGGGATAATTAACCTCTATTAAATATTTGAGATAAGAACGTAAAGCTGAAAGCATTCTATTAATTGAATAAGCGCTTAATTTTTTCTGTCCTAAATTATTATTAGCAGTTTTACGATCAATTGAGTTAAGAAATGCTTTATAATTCAAAATATCTTTTTTGCTTAATTTAGAAAATTTAATCCCTGCCTCATTTAAAAACTTTTCAAACACTATTAAATCTCTTTCATAATTATATAAAGTTTCCTCAGAATAATTATTGACTTTTAAATTTAATAAAAAATCATCTAAGAGAGGTAAATTTTGTTTTTTCTTTGACATATTTAATTTATTTATATATTTATATTAAATTATTTCTTTTTTTCTTTCTTTAATATTATAACACATTCTTTAATAAAATTATAAAAAAATAATCGCTTTATTTAATAAGATGTTTCTTAATTAAATAATATGATATCAAGACTTTGCCTGTATTAAAAACCGAGTGTAAGGGATATTATACTCAGTTTTTAATACAATAAAAAAATAAGACACAAAATTAAAAATATCTATTAAAATAAGTACAAAAAAAACAAAATTTATCTTAACTTATCTTATAAAATTAAAATTTATAAAAAATCCTGAACTAATTTTTCCATTTTTTTAATATCATTAATCCAATATATTTTTGCGCCTTTTCTTTCCCAGCGCCTAAACCAAGTCATTTGTTTTTTGGCAAATTGACAAATAGCCTGATATAATTTTTCTATCATTTCTTCGCGATTTAATTCTCCTTTTAAATATAAACTAATATATTTATATTCTAACCCAAAAGAAATTAAACGTTTCCAACTTATCCCTTCTTTATGCAATCTTTCGACTTCTTCAATCATCCCTTCCTTTTCTATACGTTCAATTAATCTTTTATATATTCTTTGTTTAAGTGTCTCTCGTGACCAAGTTACTCCTAAAAGTAAAGATTCATATTTTGGAGATCTTTTCCTAGGTTTAAATTGAGGATCATAAGATAATATTTCAATATAACGAATTAAACGACGTCTATTTTTTTTATCACTAGAGTTAAGTTTTTGATAAAATTTATGATTAAGCGCTTTGAGACGCGCTAATAGTTCACTAGTATTTAATTTTTCTAATTGTGCCCGTAAAGTTTTATTCGGTTTTACTGGACATAATTCATAATTCTCAACAATTGTCTCTAAATAAAGTCCTGTTCCGCCAACAATAATTGGTAACTTTTCTCTTTTTAAAATATCATCAATAGCGCGTATTGCTAATTTTTTGTATTTTGCCAAATTGAACTCTGTACGAGGACTTACTACATCAATTAAATGATATGGGATTTTAATTATTTTGCCTTTGCTTTTAATTGTATATTCATCTAAATCTTTTCCTGTGCCAATATCCATGCCGCGGTAAACTTGTCTAGAATCAGCTGAAATTATCTCACCGTTAAATTTTTTTGCTAATTTTACACCAAAACTAGTTTTGCCACTAGCAGTTGGTCCCAAAATTACTACAACTTTATTCTTGTTTGACATATTTTTATTAGTTTGTTAATTTATTTTTATAAAAGCTCTTTAAAAACAAAGGGGGGTTAAAATGGCAATAGTAAAATTTGTTGAAAAAAAGAAAATTTTGTTATTTAATCATTTTTCAAAGTCGTTTATAAGTGGGATTACTACAAAAAAAATGGGAGACATGAAATTATTTAGAAAAAACGGGATTTTGCGT